>JAZLHS010000182.1:0-2862 GCA_045616885.1 Selenomonadaceae bacterium
AGCTCCATGAGCATTTCTTTGGCCGGCCACTGGCCCCAGTCGGCGGGAGGCTCACCGGGTACGCCGTGAACCTGTCGCTTGCCTACCTGACCGGAGGCATTGCCGATACCGATATTCTTCATAGAGCCGCCGAAGCCGCCCATAGCGTGCCCCTTGTAGTGGGTCAGCACCAGCATGGAATCGTAGTTCAGGATATGCGAGCCCATAGAGACTTCCTTCAGATGAATGCCATTCTTTACCGGCAGAGATGCGTCTCCCTCTTCGTCCATGATGTCTACCGGACAGAAGGTCCATCCGTTCACTTCGATAGCCTCACGATGCCCCTCGGTAGTATACCTGTCACCGCGGTACAGGGTATTGGTATCTGCCAGTGCACTGTCAGGAATAGTCGCCTGCAGTTCCTTCACCATCTCACGGGGGAGAATATTTGGACCGTTCTTCTCACCGGTATGGAGTTTTATTGCCACCTTGCCGGTGATACCATCATTGACCAGATTGTACAGCTTGATGAGATGCTCGCTGTCAATGTGCTTTGTATAGTAAACAACAGCCGCTCCTTCCGCCTCGGGAGAGCCTTTCTCTACCAGACGACTGCCAATGACCGGAGCCTGTGCCTCGGCCTGACCGGAAAAACCGGTGATGACTGCTGCTCCCATTGCCAAAGCGGCAACACTCTTCTTAAAAAAATTCTTCATAATATTACCTCCGGAACTTATAACAGGCAAAACCTTCTGCAATTATACAATTCCCAAATGAATATTGGTAATACCTATACTGTATGCCCAATCATGCCTTTTAGCAATGTTCACAGCAGGAGCCGTTCTCGGCCTCATACTCCTCATTCTGCTTCACATCATAGTAAAGGCCATTGATTGCCCGCTTGGCTATGGCAATGGGACAATCGGGAGAGCACATGACGCAGTGGCCGCAGGCATCTTCCAGATCATCGAGAACTCGTTTAAGTTTTTCGGATTGCAGCATAATAGACACTTCCCTTTCCCGGAACAAATAAACTCTGCACAAAAAATTTTGATTTCGCTGACTGAATTTTAACAAAAAAATTTTCTCATTTCAACTTTTCTGTAACCGCCGCAAGTGATAGAATTTAAGCTATCACAAAATGAAGAAGGATTTTTACCATGACATTTCAACACCTCCTCGGCATTGCCGGGGTACTTGCCCTCTTAATCGGCGTAGGTCTTTACTCCGGTCGCAAGGTTTCCGGCACTAAGGACTTCACCACCGGCGGCGGCAAGGCCGGCAGCCTGCTGGTCTGCGGAAGCATAATGGGAGCTCTGGTCGGCAGTCAGGCCACTATCGGCACTGCCCAGCTGGCATTCCACTACGGACTGTCAGCCTGGTGGTTCACCCTTGGCTCCGGTATCGGCTCTTTGCTGCTGGCTTTATTTTACGTAAAGCCACTGAGAGAGTCAGGCTGCGTGACGGAGCTTTCAATCATCGCCAAGGAATACGGCGGCCGAGCCGGTGAGTTGGGCTCAGCGCTCTGCTCCATCGGCATTTTCATCAGCGTACTGGCTCAGTTCGTAGCCTGCGGCGGTCTTATCTCCGTACTGTTTCCCTCGGTAGGCATCCTCCCGGCTATGGTTATCTCCGTCCTCCTGATGGCTGTCTATGTAATCTTCGGCGGTGCCTGGGGGGCCGGTATGGGCGGCTTTGTGAAGCTGCTGCTGCTCTGCCTCGCCTGCTTCTCCGGCCTCATCCTCATCTATACCTGGTCAGGCGGCTTCACCGCTCTTTTCGCCCTCATCGAAAGCAATTTCCTCCACACCACTATCGGCAATGCTCAGTCTCTCATCGGTCTTTCCAACATTGCCGGTCACGAAGACTTTTCCGCCCGCTTCCTCAGTCTTGTCGCCAGAGGGCCTGTGAAGGACATCGGCTCCGGCATCAGTCTCCTGCTGGGTGTCCTCGCCACTCAGACATACGCTCAGGCAGTTCTCTCCGGCAAGAGCCACGAAGCCGGCCGTAACGGTGCGCTCCTCAACGCTTTAATCATTCCCCCGCTGGGAATCGCCGGTGTAATGATAGGCCTCTACATGAGAGCCCACTACATGCTCGCCTCGGAGGCCGCCGCCCTCACGGCTGCCGGTCTTCCTCTGCCGGATATGCCCATACTGGAATCTACCATTCAGGCATTCCCCGCCTTTGCTCTCAATCACCTGCCGCCGGTCTTCGCCGGCGTCATCATCGGCACCCTGTTCATCTCCGTCATCGGCGGCGGTGCGGGACTGACCCTCGGCGTTGCCACCATCATCACCAACGACATTCTTCTGAAGTTCTTCCCGATTAAATCAGCCGATACCGAAGAGGATAAAGTCGCCAATGCCGCCAAGGCTCTTCGGATGATTCGCACTACTATAATGGCCGTGCTGATTACCGCCGGAGTGATTGGCGCCTTCGTCCCCGGTGCCATCATCAACGACTTCGGCTTCCTATCAATGGGACTGCGCGGAGCGGTAGTGTTCGTTCCTCTCTCTCTTGCCTTGTTTATGCCGGGAAAGATTTCTCCCCGGTCGATGCTCCTGTCTATCATCCTCAGTCCGCTGGCGGTACTGGCCGCCAACTTCTGCCATCTCCCAGGTGACCCGTTGTTCTACGGCATGGGAATGTCCTGCCTGTGGGCTGTCATTGGAAAAGTGACTAAGTAAAATTTTTGAATTTATTCCTTTACCCTTTCAAAATGTCGTGTATCAGACATATAGCCAGTGAGAAGAGCAAATCGGCTGCAATCGTCGGAGCGCGGCAGTGAAGCTGATATCTGCCCTAGAAGTTATCAGCTTCACTGCTTCACCGCCTCGGCGTGAGCGGGGGAGAACTCTTCTCCCCGGTGGGTGCTGATGT
>JAZLHS010000183.1:0-48232 GCA_045616885.1 Selenomonadaceae bacterium
AGTGCGGTTGGTAGCCACATTAATTATATCAAAAGAGGATTTTTTACTTATAGCTTAAAGCTTTTGGTACCACCCGCATAGCGGGTGGTTTCTTTTTAGACAAAAAAGCGAGGTCTGCCTACAGTCAGACCTCGCTTTTTAACATTTTTCAATTACACTTCATGCGCACGAATTGGCTGAAATCCCAAATTCTGGATTACTTCATTTACTTTCTCTGTATCAATAGGTTTTGTAGCATAAGCATCGCAGCCAAGCTTAAAGGCCTCATCAACATAGCTTACATCAGCAAGAGCCGTCATAACTATTATACGAAGACGATTCTCTACCGGAATCTGCTGCTGTGCTTCAATTGCTCTGATTACTTTCAAGACTTTCAGGCCATCAGCCTTCGGCATCATTACATCAAGACACAGAAGGTCATATGGTTCATTCTTCTTCCAGCCTGCCATGCAGTAATCGAGAGCCTCTACACCATCGACTGCAACATCACATTCGCCGTAATCAGCCATGAATTCTTTCAAAAAAGCCCTGTTGGTACGATCATCTTCTGCGATTAAGATTTTCATATTCTTACTCCCCTTATACAAACAATCTCTAATCATTATTTTGAAAGCTCATCCAAGCAATACTTCATGAGATCAGCTATATCTTCTTCATTGTCTTCAGACTTCAACCGCGGTGTCGGATTTACATATACGCTGCGATATCTGACGGTCTCATCAGCTCCGTCTACTTCGTGGCAAGGTATCCAGAAGGAAAAAATACTGCCCTCACCAGCTTTTGAAGATACACCAACTCCACCTGCCATCAGGTCTACCAGCTCTTTTGTTATCCTCAGACCGAGACCGGTTCCGCCAAAACGTCTTGTACTTGAGCCATCTACCTGACTAAACGGCTTGAACAGCTTGGAAAGGTCCGCTTTTACCATCCCTATTCCGGTATCTCTGATAGAGAATTCCAGCGTTGGAATTCCCTGCCGCTCACCTTTCACAATCTTGACTGTTACGCCACCGGAATTGGTAAATTTTATAGCGTTACTGATAAGATTGTGTAGTATTTGACGAAGTCTCAAAGCATCGCCGGTAATAAACCTTGGCAGGTCATCAGCCAGCTGTTCCCTGATATACAATCCCTTTTCTTTTGCCGCTTTCGTGTGTGAAGCCAAGACCTGATTTATGTTCTTCATAAAATCAAATCTCAGATTTTCAAGCTTTAATGAACCACTCTCCAGTTTTGAGAAGTCCAAAATATCGTTGATAATATTAAGAAGGTATTCCGAACACTCTTTGGCAGAATTAAGATTATCCCGTTGATACTCGGTCAGCTTCGTCCGCAAAGTAAGATCAATCATGCCGACCATGCCGGTAATTGGTGTTCTTATCTCATGGCTCATATTAGCCAGGAACTGACCTTTAGCGGTGTTTGCTGCCTCTGCAACAACCTTTGCCTGTTCCAGTTCGTACTCATATATCTTGCGGTCAGAAATATCAATCAAAGATATTATAATATGTTTATCCGCATTAGCTGAAACAGTTGCAACATCAACTCTCAACCAGATGACCTTCGTATCACCCAGTCGGTGCATCGCCACAGTAAACTGATTCTTGTACGAACTATTAGACGCTATTGCCTGCTTTATATGATAATTCATCGGGCATTTTTCACAATTCTGCCCTTTGCCACAGCCCGCCTCTACACTATTCGGGCATCTGAAAACATCGCCAAAACGACGCCCGATTGCATTATGAGTAGCTGACTGCAACGTTTGCTCAGCAGACCGATTCAAGTCAACTATGTTTCCACTCGAATCAACTATAAGCAGGCCTACGGAAACAGATGAGAAAATGGTTCTCAGATATTGCTGGTTTTCTTCAAGCTTCAACTCCAGCCGCCGCAATCTCGTTATATCCCTAAAGAGAGAAGAGCTGCCGCGAACCTTACCGTCTTTCCCAACAACAGGAGTACTGGTAGCAGAAATGTAAGTAACATTTCCATCAGGCCATTTGATTCCTGCATTGATTGGCAATCCTACTGAAACCTTTTCTTCAATAGCCTGCTTTATTGGACTATCTATTCTTTCATTAAGAGCAAGGTCATATAATGCACACACATCATCAAAGTGCTTTCCCCGAACATCACCCGTTAATCCAAGAATATGTATGGCAGCACCATTTACATATCGTATACGACCAACTTCATCAGTTATCAGTATACCATCACGAACATCACCTAAAAGCTCCGTCAGCATCCTGGCGTCGCTTTCTGCTAGTATGTCCTGCATCTTCTCCCTCCTTCCTCAATTTCAAACTGAAGAAGTGAAATATCACAAGATGTTAGTCTTCACACTGCACTAAATTTTAACTATTTATCATCTGATGCAATTGCCATTATAGAACCTGCTATAGCCTCTATAGGCATCTGTCTTTGAACAGCTCCAACATCCCACGCAGCCTTTGGCATACCATAAACTACGCAAGTCCGTTCATCCTGTCCGAGGGTGACAGCCCCAGCCTTTCTCATTTTCAGAAGACCTTCTGCTCCATCTCTTCCCATACCGGTAAGAATCACACCCAGCGCCTCGTCACCGACAAGCTCCGCCACAGTGTCAAACAGAACATCAACTGCCGGACATACGCTGTTTACCGGTTTTCCCGGAGCACATTCCAACTTCAACCCGGTTATACTACTGATTAATCTCATATGCAAACCGCCGGGGGCAATATACACATGATTTCTTTCTATCCGGTCACCATCTTTGGCTTCCTTAACTGTCAAAGACGATTCCTCGTTAAGCCGCTCAGCAAAAAGCCGAGAAAAATTTGCTGGGATATGCTGAACAACTACTATCGGTGGAAGCGGCGGCCGCAATGCCGTAATCACTTTTGTCAGAGCTACTGTACCACCGGTAGATGCACCAATAGCAATAAGAGAAACCTTCTTGCTGCTTTTCACCAAAGAAGCTGCCGATGAAGACTGGGCTATAATCTCAGCCTTTGCCAGAGTCGCCTGTATTTCTTCCGCCTGCCGTTCAAAGATGCTATTATTCTGATTCTTCTTATCAGGAGCTTCTTCTTTCTTCTGCGGAAAAGCAGGACGTCTGGCGGGAGCTGTGAAAACACTTCCCGGGCTAACTTTTATACCGCTCGTAATGACATGAGTTGTTTCGGCAGCGGCAGCTATTTTAGACAGGTACATAGCTGTCACATCAACTGCCGTCTTTGGATTTACCAATTGACGGCGAATAGCTGCAAGTCCCGACGGAGCCGATTCCTCCATCGGTTTTGTTCTTTCATT
Organism: Selenomonadaceae bacterium; assembly: GCA_045616885.1. Taxonomy (GTDB): domain Bacteria; phylum Bacillota; class Negativicutes; order Selenomonadales; family Selenomonadaceae; genus RGIG250. The sequence continues at coordinate 3,295 of JAZLHS010000183.1, forward strand.
GTGCCAGTTATACGGCTTTAGCTGAATTTTCCGTTGAGAAGCCACCTTCAACCTGATTGCAACATCATTTAAGAATGTGTCGTCCAGCGTTCTGCCCATTCCCGGCTTGGCAACAAAATCACAGGCTCCGGCCATGAGTGCCTCAGCACAATAGTCCGAATCTGCACTCATAACCACAGTGGGCAACGGATATTGAGCAAGGAGACGCCGAAGAAACTCAATACCATCCATCTTCGGCATTTCCACGTCAAGCAGCATCACATCCGGCTTGAAATCAAGTATTTTGTCTCTGGCGGAAAAAGGATCATCAGCCTTGTCCAGAATACTTCCTGCCGGCAGAAACCGCTCCAGCTCACGAAAGAGTGTCTCACGAAAGACCATGGAGTCATCAACGATGAGCACTCTTAGACCTTTGTTCATATTAAGACTAAATCCTTTATTGAGGAAAAACTATTATTGTTCGCCCTATAGCTATCAGCGTTCATCATCCGTCAGGACGATCTTGGCCGGCATATCTGTCTGGGCATCATTAAAGGAATCCTGCCCATCACCGGCCCCCAGCTTAAATCTACCTGCCAACTTGTTAAGGTTAAATGCCTCACGACTGAGTTCCTCGCTTGCTGCAGCGGATTCTTCAGAGGAAGCAGAGTTTGCTTCAACGACCTTGGATACCTGAAGAACGCCTTCATTTACCTGCTCAATCGCACTGCGCTGTTCATTGGATGCAGTAGCTATCGAATCAACAATATTAGCAGTCTCAGTAACATTGTCAACAATTGCAACAAGAGATTCTGCTGTCTTCTGGGCAATATTTCTGCCCTCAGCAACACGAGTGATGGAATCCTCAATCATGTCAGTAGTTTCTTTTGCTGCTTTTGCACTGCGGGCAGCCAAGTTACGGACTTCTTCTGCAACAACGGCAAAACCCTTGCCATGCTGGCCAGCACGGGCAGCTTCAACGGCGGCATTAAGAGCCAGAATATTGGTCTGGAATGCAATTTCGTCAATTACTTTAATAATCTTGGAAATGCTGGTGGATGATTCATTGATAGCTTCCATTGCATCCAGCATCTGCTGCATGGACTGGTCACCCTCATCAGCAGCCGCCTTCGCCTTCATACTGAGACCGGAAGCGCGGTCTGCAGCTTCTGCATTGCTGGTAGTCTGAGCAGATATCTCAGAGATGGAAGTCGACAATTCTTCGATGGAAGCAGCCTGCTCAGTCGCACCCTGAGAAAGGGAGATGCTGGCATCAGAAATATTCTTGGCTCCGGTTGCAACCTGATCGGCAGCCGTACGAATTTCGGAAATAGTAGCTTTAACATTTGTACGCATTTTTTCAAATGCATCAGATGCAGCAGAGAGTTCATCTCCGCCCTTGTCATCAAAAGGCACAGACAGGTCACCGCCGGCAATGCGGATGGCACCTTCCTTAAAGTTATTTATACGGTTAACAATACCGTTTGCAAGCCCAATACCAACGAAGAGCGCTCCTGCAACTGCCACTGCTGCAACCACAGACATAAGTGTTGCTGTGGTATTGTTACGACTGTTAAGGTCTCCCAGCTCCTGCTCTTCAGAGGCTTCTGCTTTCTTGAAAACCTCACCGCAGTGGTCACGGAAGGCAATAACATGAAGCTCAGCCTCGCCAAGAGCCTTCATATTTACATTGCCATCCTTCATCGGGATAATGGCAACTTTACGAACTTTGCGATACTGATCTATATCATTCTGAATCACTTTAACGGCGGCCATTGCAGCATCACTTTTTGCCTTTGCCGTCATCGCCTTCATGTGCTCGTCGGTCTTGCCATCAAAATACTCCATCTTGGCAAGGCATTTATTTCGAGCATCTATATCAGTCTGAAGGAGCGCTCTCAACATTTCACAATGAGCGGCGTTGAAAAAGCGGCCGGCAGCATAACCATCTACGCAAGCCTTAACGTCTTGCTCGATTACCTCATTATATCTGTCACCGATATAGTGCTGCTGATATACGCTGAAAGCTACGGAGAGAACTATCAATATTCCCATGCTGATGATTGTAGTCAACAGCTTATTCTTTATTGTCATTGCAGATTTCTTAGCCCTTGCCATTGAATTAACACCTCAATCCTTAGTTATCTGCCGACATATCGGCCATCAATTCGGCATCCTCGTCGGAGAAAAGCTTCTGCCAATCTAAAAGAAGAGTGGCTTTTTCCCCATTTTCACCGGATTTTCCAATACCGCGTATACAACGGTTCTGAGCAGCCTTGAGCTTCGGCGGCAATACCACAGAATCCTCTGGAATGGTCAGAACCTCTGCCACACTATCAACGATAATGCCAACCATCACATCTATCATATCGACGACTATGACACATGTCCGGTCATGATACGGCAGGAATTCCTTCTGGAATCTGAGCCGCATATCAACAATAGGAATTATCTTCCCGCGAAGGTTAATGATACCGCGGAGATACTCTGGAGTCTCTGGAACACTGGTAATCGGCTGGATGCCTATAATCTCAATAACGGCTTTTATATCAATGCCGTACATTTCATCGCCGACTGCAAAGGTCAGATACTTATCCTTTTGTGTATCCTCATTTATTGCGGCCATAGTTCTTTCTTCTTCGGTCATATATGCTCCTCCTTCTCAGTTACGATAAAAGGGTCTTTGCAATATCGCCGGCATCAATGATAAGACTGATGCTACCGTCGCCAAGAATCGTGCATCCTGCAATACCGCAAGAATTGGACATTCGCTGAATGTACTTTGGTACAGGCTTTACAACAATATCCTGAACACCTAAAAGCCTATCAGCAAATAGACCTATGATTCGACCATCCGCTTCGACCAAAAGCAGTATTCCCTTCTCAAGATCCAGCTCGGCATCCGGCACTTTATAAAGCTTACCAAGTCTGACGATTGGGAATATATCGCCTCTAACCATTATCATTTCGCCATGATCAGGATCATGGATAATCTGGTCTGCCGAGGGACGGAAGGACTGTCTGATCGAGTTTATCGGAACAGTATACCTGGCACTGCCGACGGCAATTGACATACACTCAATAATCGCCAGTGTAAGAGGTATCTTCAAGGTCGTTACGCTTCCCTGACCCGGCGTACTGTCGACAAGTACAGTACCGCCCATAGCTTTAATGTTGGACAGAACTACATCCATACCAACGCCACGGCCTGAGAATTCTGTGACCTTCTCATTCGTAGAAAAACCGGGATGGAAAATAAAGGAATATATTTCCTTGTCAGTGAGCTCATCCTCAGGTTTACTGAACAGCTTATTGGCTCTTGCCTTACTGAGAATCTTTTCACGGTCAAGACCGGCTCCGTCATCAGTAATCTTAATGACTACTTCACCGCTGGCATTCTCAGCTGACAGCGTAACAGTACCTGACTCATCTTTACCGTTATCCACCCGGACATTCGGCATCTCAATACCATGGTCGATACTGTTTCGGATAATATGCATCAGCGGGTCGCCGATGTGTTCAATTATGTTCTTATCTACTTCCGTATCTTCACCGACCAATACCAGCTTTGCCTTTTTATTAAGCTTTTTGGTCATGTCGCGAACGATGCGGTTCATCTTCATGAATGTGGCTTCCAAAGGAACCATGCGCAGCTCCATTACGCTGTCCTGAAGTTCGCTGGCAACCTTGTGCAGCTGTCTGGAGGCCTTCTGGAAGTTTTCCAGCTCCTGCCCTTCGACATCCGGATTATGAGTAACCATAGCCTCGGCTATGACCAGTTCACCAACAAGATCCATCAGCCTATCCAGTTTATCTACAGCAACACTTATGAGCTGCTGCTGCTCATGCTTCAATGGCTTGGGTCTGGGCATCGGCTCCGGCTTAGCCGGCGTTATCGGCTCTGCAGGTGTCTCTGCCGCCTCAATTGCCTGCTGGACTAGCGATGGCCAATACTCACATTCGGATACATCCTTAAGTTTTTTCAGCACCAGTGACTCCATAAATATGGTCGTATCCAGGTGCTTCTTTATCTCCGATTCTTCCAGCTTGGTGGTGAACCACATCTTGAAACCGTCTTGCTGGATCTTCTCGGCAGCGGAATCGTCTTCCAGTATCTTGTCCGGAAGATGATGTATTTCTTCTACTTTATCCTTTATGGAATTGATTACGCCAAAAGCGCGAACCTCCTCCATACCGGAATCAGGTTCAAATTTCAGATGGGCAAAAAAGACGTTAAGGCCACCTGTGGCAGCCGGTTTTGTGGCAGCCGGTATAAAATATTGCTGAGGTTTGGGCGGTTCCGCAGCCGCTGCTGCGTCGGTACCGCTTCCTCCATCGTTCTTTTTCTGAGCATTGACCTTGCGCAGGTCTACATCCGGATCATCTCCGTTTGCCTCTTTAAATGCTCGTAAGAAAAAGCTCGTTGTCTCGCAAAACTCATCACTGCTCGCATCCGCTTTTTCACCGGCATCAATCTTTTCGATTTCGCCATTCATGAAATCTACAGCTGCCAGCACCAAATCAGTGATGGATGAACAATCAATGTTTTGCGGTTTTCTCTCTCGGATATAGAAGAAAATATCCTCCACCGAATGAGCCACTGTTGAAACATTGTTCACCATCATCATTGCCGCAGACCCTTTTATTGTATGAAGTCCACGGAAAAACTCATTTACATCATCCGGGTCGAAGCTTTGAGATTGTTCACTCTTCAAAGCCAGCTGTTCCAACTGCTCCAAAAATTGACGAGTCTCAAAGATGAACATGTCAAGCATAGGTTCATGCTCAGCCACATATCCCACTTCCTTTGGTGTAAAATAGTATTTTACCATCAAAAAGGGTACACTTATCCATTAGACACAACTACCGTAATTGTATCAGCCTTTAGATATTCTTTCAAGGAAAAATAAACGCTATTTATATTTTTCGCCTTTTTTCCTAGTAAATTTTACTTTTGAATAATCATTTTTTCTTCTCATGCTTATTTTTACGAAAAAAACGTCATTTTCATAGGAAATTATTCCTAAAGCTTCATATTTTTCATGACTTCATACCCTTTCTTGTACAGAGAAAATCACCCAAAGTAAAGAAAAATAATCTCCAATTCGTCTTTGGTTACATACTTTTCCTAAAAATTATTTCGGGAATTCTGTCGCTGTATTCATTCATGACATAAATCGAATTAATTGTTTCTGTCTTTTGAAACAAAAAGTGGTTGATGTTCAGCTAACTGAATCATCAACCACTCTGTCTTAAATGTTATTTAATTCTCAAACCCTCAGTCAGCAGTAACTACTGCGCCCGTATTTGCTGAGGTCGTAAGCTTTGCATAGCGCGCAAGATATCCGGTCTTAATCTTCGGCTCAGGCTTGACCCAGGCAGCCCGACGCTTTTCAATAACGTCATCGGGAACCTCAAGCTCCAGCTTACGATTCGGGATATCAATAGAAATCTTATCGCCATCTTCAATAAGAGCGATGAGACCGCCTTCCATAGCCTCCGGAGAAATATGTCCAATGCAGGCTCCCTGACTTGCACCGGAGAAGCGGCCATCGGTGATAAGGCCAACTTTCAGACCGCGGCCGGTAATAACTGCGGTCGGGTTGAGCATTTCCTGCATTCCCGGACCGCCCTTAGGGCCTTCATAGCGGATTACCACTACATCACCATCAACGATTTTTCCATCCATGATGGCATTTACTGCATCTTCCTCAGAATTAAAGCATTTTGCCACGCCGCTGTAAACGAGCATATCTTCACTTACAGCAGATGCCTTAACAACAGCATACTTGGGGCAGAGGTTACCTTTCAGGATTGCAATGCCACCGGTAGCACGATAAGGTGCGTCTACGGAGTGAATAACATCGTAGTTCAATACCTTAGCGTTCTTTATACGCTCACCCATAGTGCCGGTTACAGTCATAGCATCAAGGTGGAGAAGATTCTTTTTCGCCAATTCTGCCATTACAGCATTTATACCGCCAGCCTCATTGAGATCCTGCATATGATGCTTTCCTGCCGGACTGAGCTTGGTAATATACGGAGTCTTTTGGCTGATTTCATCGAAGAGAGGCGGCTCAATGGTGATACCAGCCTCGTGCGCAATTGCCGGTATATGAAGAACGGTATTGGAGCTTCCGCCAATAGCATTGTCAACAGTAATTGCGTTTTCAAAGGCTTTGCGGGTCATAATATCGCGAGGCTTAATATCCTTCGCTATCAAATCCATTACTACAGCTCCAGCCCGCTTGGCCAAGAGACGACGCTGTCCTGCATAGGCAGCCGGAATGGTACCGTTGCCGGGAAGACCCATGCCGAGAGCCTCGGTAAGGCAGTTCATGGAATTTGCAGTAAAGAGGCCGGCGCAGCTGCCGCAGCTCGGGCAGGCATTTGCTTCCAGTTCTTCCATTTCCTCAGCCGACATCTGACCGGCAGCAAATTTACCGGCAGCCTCAAAAGCCTGACTTACGCTGATATCACGACCCTGGAAACGACCAGCCAGCATTGCACCGCCGGAAACGACAACAGACGGAATGTTAAGACGAGCTGCTGCCATCAGCATACCGGGGACAATTTTGTCACAGTTCGGAATAAGGATAAGTCCATCAAATCCGCTGGCAGTAGCTACAGCCTCGATGGAATCAGCGATGAGCTCACGGCTGGCAAGCGAGAACTTCATGCCGGTGTGACCCATTGCAATACCATCGCAAACACCGATAGCCGGGAATTCAAAAGGAGTACCGCCGGCAGCGGCTACGCCAAGCTTGGCCGCATCAGCAATCTCACGCAGATGAAGATGTCCCGGAATTACTTCATTGAATGCATTACAAATACCGATAAGAGGCTTCTTCAAATCCTCCGGTCCGTAGCCCATAGCATGGAAAAGGGAACGGTGCGCACAGCGAGTAGCACCTTTCTTTACAACATCACTTCTCAAAGCAAACCCTACCTCTCACAAAAATATGTAAAATTGTAAACTTTATAATAACCCTTTTATTCAGTCATTGCAAGACAAAATTAAAATTCAATACCGAGCTGTGCCTTAATCCCCTTCTGGAACGGATGCTTTACCAGATGCATCTCTGTGACGAGGTCGGCTGCTTCGGCGACTGCCGGACGAACATCTCTACCGGTAATCACAAGATGCATATTCTCCGGCTTATCCTTTATCAAATCAAGTACACACTGTTCTTCAACCAGCTCAAACTTAACGGCATAATTAAGCTCATCGAGAATCATCATATCCCATTTACCGCTCAGCATTTCATTGCGCGCTTCATCTAGAGCCTGGCATGCGGCTTCGCAGTGTTCGGTCTTATCCTCGCAGCGTTGGGTAAACCCCTTCCCGCACTGACGTACTTCTATCCTTCCATCTATCTCTCCTAATGTTTTTAACGTTTTCAGCTCGCCGTATTTCCAGCCGCCTTTAATGAATTGCATAATGAGAATTTTCAATCCATCGCCCCAGGCACGAATAGCCAATCCAAGAGCAGCTGTCGTCTTTCCCTTGCCATCGCCGGTATGAACCAATACCAGTCCCTTTTTCTCCTGAACATTTTCATTATCCATGACAGTCACCTCAAAAAAATATGAAAAATTACCTTTCAAGTGCTTTATAAATGCCCGAAAAATGATATACTATTGCAGTGTTTATTATATCATGGTTTGATAAAAATATCTAATACCTGATATCAATAGCATATATAATTTTATTTGAAATAAGGTATATTGATGAAAAAGTTTCTCTCTTTCGTCTTTATCATTACGGCCTTTTCCCTTGCCTGTATGTTCGTTATAGAAAAATCCGGAATAATATGCATTGGAAAAGACCAGCTAAACCCTGTGTTCAGCGAAACCGCTGATGGTCAGCTTCTCAGTTGGGACAGACTGCCCTATCCGTGCTATTACAGAATAGATACGATAGCTATTACAAAAGGGAAAGGAACAAACAAAACAGAGCGCCGTATAGAGAAAACCGAATTTACTCTATCCCCCAGTTGCCGATTGGATTCATCTGCTGTTCCCACCGAATATGTAATCACAGCTTACGGAATGTTTGGTGCCCTGCATGAGTCGTTCCCGGCAGTCATCGATCCTCGCTATGAGGATAAGCGTATCCCTGTCCTCATCAGCAGCTTTACCAAATCTTCCCCGACTTCTGTTAAGCCTTTTCTCCTTTGGCACACAGTTCCAACAGCAGCCTGTTACCGGCTTGAGCTGCTGTCCGCTCCGCCAAAGACGGATGGCGGTACATCCACAGACCCCGACAACAGTCTATACTCTACCGACAGAATTTACACCAATGGCTGCCAGATAGATCTTTCTCCTTTCATTAAGGGAAAAACATCAAGTTCAAAAAAGCTATACTGGCGTGTTCTCGCCATGAATCTCGACCGAGAGCCTCTGGGTGATTTCTCTCCGGCGGCTGAAATATATGTTGATGAATCTCTTTCCGCTCCTGACCGTCCGCAGCTCAATGAAAATGACAGAATTGTCACCGGCAGGATGCCTCTCTATCCAGTCTATAATTGGATTCCGCTGGCAGACAGGTCTCTGAGTTATGAAGTTGAGCTTTCATCACGCCCCTTTGATAAAGAGCATCAAAACAGACCAATAGATGACCCGCTGTGGCGCCGATTGGCCAATGAAAAAATCTGTCTCTACGATGACTTCCCTCGCGGTAAACCCGGAACCACCTATTATTGGCGTGTCCGTGCTCTCGACAGTGACGGAAATCAGGTAGGTCACTATTCAGATGCAGCATCATTTACGATTCCAAAATACGAAGCAAGACCTTTTGCTGCCGCCTTTGGTGACAGTATCACGCATGGCGGCGGTGCCATATCGTATTCACCTGCTAATCTGGAATACAGCTACACCAGCTATCTTGATTTCCCGGCAATCAATCTCGGACGAAGCGGCGATACCCTCGACATGGCGCTAAAACGGTTCGAGGATGATGTTCTTTCTCTTCACCCCTACAACCTTCTCATTCTGGAAGGAACAAACAATCTCAGGGATGATATGAGCGCAGCTGACATGTGCCGTTATCTGGACGATATCAGAAGCCTCTGTGAGAAAAACGATATCCGACCGATATTCATGACAATAATGCCGATTAATCCCCCAAAGATAATGCGGGCATTTAATGCCGTTACAAACAAAGAATGGTACCAAAAGCTCAATGTTGTGAATGCCCACATCCGCACTATGCCTTACTACATTGACCTGGAACCATACTTTTATGATAATGACGGTAAACTGCTGGCCGCCGAGCTGGCCATTGACGGGCTTCATCCTGATGTTTCCGGAAAGATGCTGATGGCAAAAATAATCAATAAGCACAAAAATCTCCTGCGTCAGTGACGCAGGAGATTCTTTTTGCTATTTTTTCTTTATATCCCTCGTTCCCTGAAGCTCAAAGATAATATCTCTAAGCTCTGCGGCTCGTTCAAAATCCAATGTTCTCGATGCATCCTGCATCTGTTTGGTAAGTGTCTTTATCAATGTCTCCTTGTCCTTCTTGGTAAGTTTGCGTTTCTCTTTCGACTTTGTCTCATATTTTCCCTTACTCTCAGCAGCCACGATCCCGCTTCCCTCAGATACGATAGTCGTTTCTATGAGATCCTTTACAGGTTTGATAACCGTGACAGGGACTATATTATTCTTTTCATTATATTCCTGCTGAACGCTCCTTCTGCGGTTTGTCTCATCTATGGCTCGCTGCATGGAGCCGGTCACCTCGTCCGCATACATGATGACATGACCGTCAGCATTTCTCGCCGCGCGTCCTATTGTCTGTATCAAAGATGTCTCTGAACGCAGAAAACCTTCTTTGTCTGCATCAAGTATTGCAACAAGTGATACCTCCGGCATATCCAAACCTTCACGAAGGAGATTTATTCCTACCAGCACATCAAAAACTCCTGCTCTGAGGTCACGGATTATCTCTGCCCGTTCAAATGTCGCTATGTCAGAGTGCAGATATTTTACTTTTATTCCTGCTTCTTTCAGATAATCCGTGAGATTTTCCGCCATTTTCTTTGTCAGAGTTGTAACCAGAACTCGTTCATTCTTTGCCGAGCGGAGCTTTATCTCACTCATCAGGTCATCTATCTGCCCCTCCAACGGTCTGATCTCTATTTCAGGATCTACGATACCGGTGGGACGAATTATCTGCTCTACCACCTGCTGAGCCTTTCCGAGCTCATACTCTGCCGGGGTAGCTGATACATAAACAATCTGATTGATTCGCTCTTCGAACTCCTCAAATGTCAATGGCCGATTATCAAATGCCGAAGGCAATCTGAAACCATTGTCAACCAATGATATTTTCCTTGAGCGGTCACCGGCGTACATTGCCCTGAGCTGCGGCATGGTAACATGAGACTCATCCATAACTATCAGGAAATCATCAGGGAAATAATCGAGCAGAGTGTACGGAGCCTCTCCCGGCTTACGATGGGTCAGATGTCTAGAATAGTTCTCTATACCGGAACAATAGCCCATCTCCTCTATCATTTCTAAATCATAATTAGTACGCTGTTTTAAGCGCTGGGCTTCCAGCAGCTTGTTTTCTCCTTCCAGCTGTTGCAGACGCTCTCCCAATTCATCCTGAATTGATGAAACAGCCAGCTTCAAGTCTTCATCGGCTGTAACATAATGCGAGGCCGGGAAAATCATTGAATGTAACCGTTCACCATAAACATTGCCGGTGGTTACATCAAATTCCAGAATTCTGTCCACCTCATCTCCAAACATCTCTATTCTGACACCTCGATTGTTATAAGATGCCGGAAACACCTCTATTACATCACCGCGAACTCTGAATTTATCGCGTTCAAACGCAATATCATTTCGCTCATAATGTATGGAGACGAGTTTACGTAAAATATCATCCCTTGATACCTCCTGCCCCTTATGAAGAGACAAAACCATCTCATGATAGCTCTCCGGAGAACCAAGACCATATATGCACGACACACTGGCTACCACGATAACATCTCTTCGCTCAAATAGCGAACAGGTAGCAGAATGACGGAGCTCATCTATTTCATCATTTATAGATGCGTCCTTCTCGATATATGTGTCCGTCTGCGCAATGTACGCCTCCGGTTGATAATAATCATAGTAACTGACAAAATATCCGACATAATTGTCCGGGAAAAATGCTTTGAATTCACTGGCCAGCTGTGCCGCCAATGTTTTGTTATGTGCTATCACCAGCGTTGGTTTTTGCACCTTTTCTATAAGCTTCGCAATCGTATATGTTTTTCCTGTACCGGTCGCTCCCAGTAAAACCTGTGCTTCCTGTCCGTTTTCAATGCCTATTGCCAGATTTTCTATCGCCTCAGGCTGGTCACCGGTAGGCATAAACGGTGCCGATACCTTGAACGGCCTGTCCGCTATAGTCTCTATTTTTTCAAATTTCACTGCCATATTTCTATCCTCCCAGCTCGATGATACACCAAACCAAAGAAGATTTCAAATCAGCATACAAAAAGCCGTCGGTTTCCCGACGGCTTTTCTCATAACGACAATTACGGTCAGCTTGCTTCTTCTTTTGTAAGAAGATATTCTAATTTCACACTTGAATCCGAATTAAGGTCAATAAAATTTCCGCTTTCGGTCTGAACCATAGGCTTTGCATTTATACGGGACTCGTCAATAAATACAATCTTTGCCCGCTCTCCTGTATTAAGCATACCCCAGGCGCCATTTAAGGCATGGCAGACATTCTTAACAAAACATACACCATATTCGGTATCCAGTCTGTTATCCATAATATCGTCAAACAACACCTGAAAAATATCAAACGGTGAGTTTCGTTTTGCGTAATTTCGATTGGATGCCATAGCATCGTAAATATCAACCAGAGCAATAATCCGACCGAAGTCACTTATCTGTTCCTTACGCAGTGCCTTTGGATAACCGGAGCCATCGCATCTCTCGTGATGCTGCACAACTCCCTCTGCAACATCCTGATACCCAGACAGGCCGCTCTGCATTACCATAGCACCTGCCATGGTAGTATGACGGCGAATGAGATTCATCTCATCTGCCTCCAGCTTCCCCTTTTTAGCTCTGATGGAAATCGGTATCTGCAGCATACCGGAATCAGAAAGAAGTGCCGCCATAACAAGATGCGTCCTCTGCTCCTCAGACAGCTTGAGCCAAGTTCCCATAAGACCAGCCAAAATCCCCATATTCAGGCTGTGATGTATGATGTATTCGTCGCTTCTGTCAAGATTATGAATCTGGGCTATGGCATTATTGTCGCGGCAAAGATCCCAGAATCGATTATCATCAACCAGGCGATTAATTGCCCCACTGTCAATTTCATAGTTAGCAGCAATCTCATCGTAAATGACATGAAGCTCCGCCAGTTTTATCCTGTAATTAAGAACAAAGCCAGGATTTGATAGATGTTCATGCGAAGGGTCAGCCTTGGATAAAATAGTATCCTCTTTTTTGACCTCAGGCACATCTATAATTACTGAAAAAACTCCCCAGTTGTCAAAGCCATCAATCATCGAGCTAGTCAGGACTGCACCTTTTTCCGCCAATCTGGCTCCCTGCTCGGTATGGACATCCTTGCCCAATACCATACCCGGCTGCAGCTCATAGATTGCATAATGCTTCAGCACTATTAATCACCTCATGCTGTAATACTATACCAAATCAGCAACCAATGACAAGTATATATTCAATCAAAAGTGATGTAAACAGATTTTTCTCTTTTTGTCTGAAAAAGTTATCTGGTTATACTTTTAAGTACGGTCTCCAGTTCGTTTAACACATTGTTTACATCGTCTTCCGTGATGACCAGAGGCGGCTGGAAGGCCATAACATTCCGCCCTACTCCATTCTTACCGATGATATATCCTCGATCTTTCATTTCTTCAAGCACCTTGTCAAGAAGTTCCGGATTCGGTGAGCCGTCATTGCTTATGAATTCAGCTCCTACCATGAGACCCAGACCACGAATATCTCCGATACAGGAATACTTTTTCTGCAGTTCCTTTAACCCAGCTGTAAGCTGTGCACCACGCTCTTTTGCTTTATCAGCCAGTTTTTCTTTCTCAATGCAGTCAAGCACAGCAAGGGCAGTAACCGAAGAAACCGGATTTCCTCCCAAAGTAGACGCACCCGGACGAGTATATGTATCTGCTATTTCAGCGGTGGAGATAAAACAGCTTATAGGAAGGCCATTGCCCAACGCCTTTGCCATAGTCATAATATCCGGAACCACATCATAATTCTCTATGGCAAACAGCTTGCCGCTTCGGGCAAATCCTGTCTGAACTTCATCAATTATCAGCAATGCACCGTAAGCATGAAGGATTTCCTTCAATCGCTTAAAATAGCCGGGCGGCGGTACTACTATTCCGGCATTTCCCTGAATCGTTTCCGCAATCAATGCCGCCGGATGACCACTCGTCGCACCCTTAATGGTATCTTCTACAACATTGGCACATTCCAAATCACATTCCGGATACTTTTTGCCCAGAGGACAACGATAACAGTACGGATTCGGCACAAAGTTTATTCCACCAACAGGATTAGGATCTGTGCGCCACATACCAATGCCGGTCAGACTCATTGTGAGCTTTGTCCGGCCATGAAGACCGTTCCTCAAAGCAAGGAACTCACTGCTTCCGGTATAAATCGTCGCCAGCAGAGCAGCACCCTCATTGGCTTCCGTACCCGTTGAGCAAAAGAACGATTTTTGCAGATTACCGGGAGTAACTTCTGCCAGCTTTTCTGCCAGCCTGACAACATTCTCCGTCAAATAGATATTGCAGACATGCTGCAATTCTTTGACCTGTTCCAGTGTCTTTGCCGTTATCTCAGGATTACAATGGCCGCAGTTGATAACAGAAACACCCGCATAGCAATCGAGGTACTTCTTGCCCTCAGAGTCATACAGATACTGCATGTCACCTTTAACAAACTGGCGTGGCTGACTATAAAAATGACCCAGGCAAGGCATTATGTACTTTTTCCGCTTTTCCAGAACTGCTTCCGGCCCCATATACTTTTCTGTCATAAATATCACCCATTAGATAGAATCAACTGAACGCTTGAATCGGAATGCACCTATGCCAAGCTTCTGAGAAAACTTAGCTGCAAAGTCATCCGGTATCGTTCTGTTATAGATATTGACCTCATCCAAAGCCTTTCGGTAAAGCGAAACTGTCGACTTAATCTGCTCAATATCATAATCCTGAGCCTCTATGCGCCAAACGCCCAATCCCATCAGTTTATCCAGCACACCATAGAGACAGATGTCTCTGGAAAAGAGGATATGGGTTCTTCGGAACTGATCGACACGCAGTCGATGAAGCTCACCGACCTCATCTTTAAGGCTATAGTGCTTATCGAGGTAATCAGCCCCGTCATTTTCGTTTTTCCCTGCCAGCATGGATAGGAAGTCATGGTCACAAATCATCGATTCGACTGAACCATGTACGATTGCCGCTATCGGAATTGGGCTGTTTTCAGCCAGTTCTTTCAATTGGCTGTATGACATCTCCTGACTTGCGGCTGCGACAGAAACACCATTTTCCTTCAGCATTTTCGCAGCGGCAGAGTTAAAGAGATTAAGATATACCTCTCCATGAATTTCCGGCAGTGAAATGTCATCGCATCCGGAATAATAGTCTTTTATCAGATTCAAGCTGCCCACATTGCCGACAGTGTACCCATCGACACCCGTCGCCTGATATTCCGGCAGCATTTCTGCCAATTCTGCCAGTTCTCTGTCCATGGTTGTTCTCGGGGTTCTCAAATATACTTTCTTGCCATTTTTATGGGCAAAGTCCGTTACATCTTTAATATCCTTCAATTTCCACGGCACATAAGGACGATATATATCTCCTCCGATATATACACCGTCTGCCCCAGCTTCCATCGCCGCTATAGCCGCTGCAGGAGCTGCGACGCGAACATTCAGGCTAGGCAAAGAATCAGACTCTTTTACCGCTATCGGTGCTTCATCTCTGAATGCCTCATCATTCGTATCGGCTTCCGGAATAGCCTTGCTGAAGAATCTCGGCTCACGCTCACCGGTATATCCGATGTCCTTGGGAGAAACCGGCGATACAGCAAAGGTTGTTGTAAAGTCTCGTGCTCTTCGTTCCAGAAGATTACCGTAGGCTGCTTCATCTGTTGCGTATCCAGTGGGGTCATTCAAATATTCATCAATTGCCTGTCGGTATGTATTGACCAATGGGCCAAGGAACTCCGGCGGGCGCATTCTTCCTTCTATTTTAAAAGAAACAACCCCTGCTCTTATAAGCTCAGGCAGCCGACGATACATACACATATCCTTCAGCGCCAACTTATAAGGAGCCTGTTTATCCTCTTCGACGATTTTTCCATTCTCATCTACCAAGCTATACGGCCAACGGCATGGTTTAAGGCATCGTCCGCGATTGCCGCTCTGTCCGAAAAGTACCCCGGAATGAATGCATTGTCCGCTTTCTGCAATGCACATATCCCCGTGGACGAAATACTCAACCTCTATCCCGGTGCGCTCACGCAGAAGTGCCAGTTCGTTTAGACTCATTTCGCGGCTTGCCACCACACGGCTTACCCCGTATCGCTGAAGGAACTTTACCATCTCGGTATTATGCGTATTCATCATTATTGACGCATGAACCGGAATAGCAGAATTCATTTCTTTCAAGAATTCCAATACTGCAAGGTCCTGAACAAGAATGGCATCAGGCTTTACCTCATCGTTTAAAAATGCCAAATACTCCTTTAAAGCTGGAATTTCCGCTGTACTGATAAGATTATTAATTGTGATATACAGTTTTACCCCATTTGCATGAGTATACTCAACTGCTCTTTTCAGCTCTTCATCTGTAAGATTCATATCACTTCGATGAAGTCGCATATTAAAATGCTTTCCACCGAGATAAACCGCATCTGCTCCTGCGGTAACAACGGTTTCCAATGCGGCATAGTTTCCAGCAGGGGCTAGCAATTCCACATCTTTTCTGTTAAGTTTTTTATAATTCATTTTTATCATTCTCCGGGGATAAGGAAAAAGGGACGAGAAAAACCCGTCCCATAATTTAATTGATATTGCCTAAGGCATCCACTCATTAAAGTGCTGCCAAGTAATTCAGACGCTCAGCGATAGACTTGCGCTTTTCTTCATTTTCGGCCAGCTTAGCTTTTTCTTTTTCTACAACTGCAGCCGGAGCCTTAGCAACGAATCCTTCATTGCCCAGCTTCTTCTGTGTACGCTCTATTTCCTGATTGAGAGATGCCATTTCCTTTTTGAGACGGGCCGTCTCTTTTTCAACGTCTATCATGCCCTTGAGCGGGAGATATATCTCTACGCCGTTAACCACTGCTGCCATGGCATTTTCCGGTTTCTCAGCCTCCGCCGGCAGAATAGTGAGAGGCTCTGCATTTGCCAAAGCAAAAAGGTAACGCTGATTTGCCTCGAAAACAGCTCTAAGCTTTTCGTCGGTGAAGTGAAGGAGAACGGCACTCTTCTTAGCCGGGGAGACATTGACCTCTGCGCGCATATTACGAATGGATTTAATAGTCTCCATTATAGCGGTCATGCCGTTTTCCGCATCTTCATCAATCTTGCCCTCTTCGCCGGCAGGCCACTGAGCAATCATAATGCTCTCACCGGAATGGGGTACACTCTGCCAAATCTCTTCAGTGATGAAGGGCATGAAGGGATGAAGCAGGCGAAGGGTGTGCTCAAGGATGTAAGCCAGAATATACTGAACGGTCTTGCGAGCCCTCTCATTGTCTTTATTGTAGAGTGTTCCCTTGGAAAGCTCAATGTACCAGTCACAAAGCTCGCCCCAAATAAATTCATAAATGGTGCGGGCAGCTTCACCAAGCTCGAAATTATCCAATCCACCGGTAACGCTGGCTACAGTGCGAGCATAACGACTGAGAATCCAGCGGTCAGACAAAGAGTAGTCTTCCGGTGAAGGAACAAACTCTGCATCATATCCGTCGAGATTCATCAGCATGAAACGGGATGCATTCCACAGCTTATTAGCAAAGTTACGGGCACTCTCAACCCGCTTTTCGGAGAAGCGGGTATCATTGCCCGGAGTATTGCCGGTTACAAGCGTAAAGCGCAACGTATCTGCACCATACTTTTCGATGACTTCTACCGGATCAATACCGTTGCCAAGAGATTTACTCATCTTGCGACCCAGTTCATCGCGAACGAGTCCGTGAATGAATACATGACGGAAAGGAATATCCTTACCGAAGCGGAGTCCCATCATGACCATTCTGGCTACCCAGAAGAAGATGATGTCGTAGCCGGTAACAAGAGTAGAAGTCGGATAGAACTTCTTCAGCTCAGCAGTTTCCTCCGGCCAGCCCATAGTTTCAAATGGCCAAAGACCGGAGCTAAACCAGGTATCAAGTACATCAGGGTCCTGATTAATCTTTTCACTACCGCACTTAGGACACTTGCAAAGGTCAGTGCGGGATACGCTTGTCTCTCCGCAATCTTCACAATACCAGGCCGGGATGCGGTGACCCCACCACAGCTGACGGGAAATACACCAGTCACGAATATTTTCAAGCCAGCCGATATATATCTTGGTAAAGCGTTCAGGAACAAACTGTATCTTGCCGGACTGAACAGCCTCAATAGCCGGTTTTGCCAGACCTTCCATCTTGACGAACCACTGCTTGGAAACCAGCGGCTCAACGGTAGTGTGGCAGCGGCTGCAATGACCGACAGCGTGCTCATGGTCCTCGACGGAAACAAGGGCACCAGCAGCTTCAAGATCCTTGACTATCTGCTTACGGCACTCATAACGATCCATACCGGCATACTTTCCGGTATCAGCCGCCATAGTACCATCATTGTTTATTACCTTCAGCTGAGGGAGGTTGTGACGCTCACCCATATCGAAGTCGTTGGGGTCATGAGCCGGAGTTACCTTGACAGCACCGGTACCAAAGGCCGGGTCAACATAGCTATCAGCAAATAGAGGAATCTTTCGGCCCAGAAGCGGCAGAATGAGAGTCTTGCCAACTAAATCTGTATAACGCTCGTCATCAGGATGAACAGCAACGCCGGTATCGCCAAGCATAGTCTCCGGGCGAGTAGTGGCAATTTCCACATACTTGTCTGTACCTTCAACCTGATAGCGGATATGCCAAAGATGTCCTGCTTCATTCTCATGCTCTACCTCAATATCACTGAGGGCAGTATTGCAGCGAGGGCACCAATTGGTGATACGGGTTCCTTGATAGATAAGGCCGTCTTCATAGAGGCTGACGAAAACTTCACGAACAGCCCGAGAGCAGCCTTCATCCATGGTGAACCGCTCCCTGTCCCAATCACAGGAAGAGCCGAGAGAGCGAAGCTGGCTCATGATGCGGTTGCCAAACTTTTCCTTCCATGCCCAAACACGCTCAAGGAATTTCTCGCGGCCAAGGTCATAGCGGCTAAGCCCCTCAGCTCGCAGAGATTCCTCTACCTTAGCCTGAGTTGCAATACCGGCATGATCGCAGCCGGGCATCCACAGCGTATTGTCACCGCGCATACGATGATAACGGATAAGTATATCCTGAAGGGTGTTATCCATCGCATGGCCCATATGAAGCTGGCCGGTTACATTCGGCGGCGGAATAACGATGCTGTATGCCGGTTTATCATTTACTTCAGCATGAAAGAGCTTGCGCTTCTCCCAATAGCTGTACCATTTCGTTTCAAAAGATTTCGGGTCATAGACCTTAGGAATATTATTTTCCTGTATTTCAGCCATTATTACGATTCCTCCCGGAAGTTACAATTTAACTTATTTAATGTAACACGCAAGGCAATATGTGTCAATAAAAAAGGGGAAAAACAAAGAGACACAGCTTACAAATTCGTATGCTGTGTCTCTTACTTATTGAACTTACATTACAAAGGCAGCAGCTGCTCTGCCGGCCAGCTGAGCTATAGGCTCCGGCCATACACCAAGCAGTACCGTTCCAACCAGTGCACAGAGAGCGACAAGCTTCATTACCGGCGAATATTCCAGCGGCTCTGCGGCAATCTCTGCTTCCTGCTCCGTAAGGTCACGATACATTGCCTTCGTAACCATCAGATAATAGTAAACGGAGATCATTGACATCACAAATCCGACAAAAGCCAACCACAGGTAACCTCTATCAACTACAGCAGAGAAGAGGTAAATTTTTCCGGCGAAACCGGCTGTAGGCGGAATACCGGCCATTGACAGAAGCGAAACAGTCATCACTGCAGCCAAAAGCGGTGCAGACTGAGCCAGTCCGGCAATATGCTTGTGAGTTGTTCCGCCGCGCTTAGGCTCAACAGCAGCCAAAACAGTAAAGGCACCGATATTGGCAATCATGTAAAGCTGAATGTAGAACATCACGGCTTTCATGCCGGCTGCATCAGCAGAAACTATACCGGCCATCATGTACCCAGCCTGGGCAATTGACGAATACGCCAACATTCTCTTAACATCAGTTTGACGAAGTGCCATGATATTGCCAGCCACCATACAGGCTGCGGAGAATACAGCCAGCATCGGCAGCCAGTAGTTTGCCAGTATCGGGAAGGCCGTGTACAGCACACGCATGAACATTGCAATAGCAGCAGCCTTTGAACCCATAGCCAACAGACAGGTCACCGGCAAGGGTGCTCCCTGATAAACATCAGGAGCCCACATATGGAAGGGCACTATAGACAGCTTGAAGAAAAATCCGATGATGACCATAGACACACCGGCAACGCCAACACCGTAGAACATGTGGACATTATTCTTCATCTCACTGAATATCACACTTCCACCGGCACCGTAAACCAGACTGATACCATAGAGCATGATAGCAGTTGACGCAGCACCTACAAGCAGATACTTTACAGATGCTTCTCCGGCTCTCCCCTTATCCCTGGCCAATGCTGCCAAAATGTAGAAGGAAACAGTCATGAGTTCAAGACCGATAAAAGCGGTGATGAAATCATTGGCTGATGCCATGATGCACATTCCCAGCAAAGCGGATACGCAAAGACCTACGAATTCACCGGGATGACTTATCTGCTCCATTATATAGTCTGAAGAGAAGCAGAGCGTAAGTGCAACGGCAAAGCAGAAAAGAATCTTGAAATATACCGCAAAATTATCAAGGACGAACAGGCCGCCGAGAAAACTCTGCGTTCCGGCATCGTTAAAAATGCCGGTGGTAACTATAGCACTAAGTGATATTCCGATACCTGCCAAAGCCGGCAGCATCCTCAGATAGCGCTTGTCCTTTACAACAATATCGTATACGACGACCGAAAGCAGTACTGCAGTGAGGAGCACCTCGGTAGTAACAGCCAGGTAATTCACCACAAACCACCTCCGATTCCCACATAACGAATAACGGCATCAACAATAGTCGGCGCATCAGCAATCTTCTCAAGCATCGGTGTCATTGGATTAATTCCCGAACGAATAACACCCATGAAGAGTTCCGGGAACAAGCCGAAGACAACCAGGAAGAAGCCAAGGAATACCAACGGTGCAGTCTCAAAACCCTTGGCATCATGATACTTGTCAAATTTGACCGACTTCGGTCCGAATATCGCCTTCGCCAGCATTCTCAGAATATAAAGTGCTGTGAAAACGACACCGGATATAGCCAGGACGGAAATCACCGGATACACACCAAAGGAACCGACGAATATCGTGTACTCAGGAACGAACTCGATGAGTCCCGGCAAGCCTACCGAAGCAAAACCTGCCAGCATGAAACCGAGAGAAACATTCGGCATCTGATGGGATAGACCACGCAGTTCCGGAACGGAACGAAGATGAGTTCTCTCATAGACATAACCAATCTGAGAGAAGAACAGTGAAGCCATGATACCATGAGCTACCATGTTGCCAACGGCACCGGAAAGGCTCACCGGATTCAGGGCCGCAAAACCAAGAAGTACATAACCCATGTGAGATACGGATGAATAACCGATTATATACTTCAAGTCTTTTTGTACCAGCGCAATGTATGCAGCGTAGAGAACATTCATCATTGCCAGCAGCGCAATCAGCGGAGCCCAGAACTTAGCACCAAGCGGTAATACCATCAGGCCAAGTCGGATGAGCGCATAGCCGCCAATCTTCTTCAGAACACCGGCGTGAATCATTGATACGGCAGTCGGTGCACCGGCATAGCCATCAGGAGACCAGCTGTGGAACGGGAACATGGACAAAAGTGAGCCAAATCCCAAAAGCAGCAGGAAGAAGGCGAAAATCTGGAAATCACTGCTGAGGTAGCCCAAACGAGAGGACAG
The DNA here is from genome assembly GCA_045616885.1 of Selenomonadaceae bacterium. Lineage (GTDB taxonomy): Bacteria > Bacillota > Negativicutes > Selenomonadales > Selenomonadaceae > RGIG250. Next base: position 24,572 of record JAZLHS010000183.1, read on the forward strand.
AACCAGCTTTTCCAAATCGAATGTACGCATTCCATCAGGATAAGCGGTCAGGTAAATCGCTACAATGCCAACGAGCATAAAAGCAGAACCCATAAGCAGGAAGATAGTCAGTTTAATACCGGCATATTCCTTCGGAACCCGCTTGGTAGAGCCCCAGATAAGCACCATGATGTAAATAGGGATAACTACCAGCTCGTAACAAAGCAGGAAGATAAACAAATCGCAGGCAACGAATGTACCGGTGACACCGGCAATCAGTACCAGAAGCAGGACAAAGAATTCCTTGGTTCGCTTCTCCTGATACCAAGAGCTGAATACTGAAGTAATACCGATTATCTCCGTGAGCAGAAGCATCGGCAGCGACAAACCGTCAATACCCAATGAATAGGCAACACCGAGGTCGGTGACCCAAGGAATATACTCGGTAAACTGCATCCCTCCGGCATTGGTATCGTACTTGAAGTAGACAATCAATGTGATAATGAAGGGATATATCATTGACCCCAAAGCTATCTGCTTTATAGAGTCTGTCTTTTCCTTCGGCGTCATTGCTATTATTAGCGCACCGAGAATCGGAAACAGAAGAACCTGACTAAGAGCGTGCATATTTTCCATCAGAATGCACCTCCTGCCATTGAGAGAACCTTATAAGCATAGATCAGCGCGTAACCCATTACAATAATGGCTCCTCCATAGAAGCAGATAATATAGCCCTGAACACTGCCGCAGTGTGCTCTATTAAGGACAGCGCCAACCATTCCCGTCAGCTTCGCCAGCAGATTGATTGCACCGTCAACAATGTTAAGGTCAAACCAGTAAAGAATACGAGCAATCACAAAGCAGCCATAGTAACGGACGAGAGTATAGAACTCATCGACATAATACTTGTTGTAGCTCAGCTTATAGAATGTTCCCCACTGTGCCGCAAGACCATCTGCCGACCAGCGACGCTCTACATAGATAGCATAGGCCAGCCAGATAGCTACAGCCGCCAGTATAACGGATGAGCCTGCTACAAAGAAGTTTATTCCCTCGTGAGCCGGAGCACCAAAGCGCACCCATTCGCCAAAGCCGAAGAAATGCCCCCAAATACCGGAAACAACGGAAAGACCGGCAAGTACAATGAGAGGATATCTCATGTAGTCATTGGTTTCCTCTGCCGGGCAATCTTCCTTCAGCTCTCCATAGAAGGCAACGAACAGAAGTCGTGCCATATAGAAAGAGGTCATAAAGGCGGTTATCGAACCGAGCAGGAAGAGGAAGAAATTATGCTCCAGCGCGGCAGCCAATATCTCATCCTTTGAGAAGAAACCCGCAAGCGGAGGAATACCGGCAATGGCCAAAACGCCAACCGTCATTGCTTTGCAGGTGACAGGCATTCTTTCCTTCAGACCGCCCATTTTGAATATATCAGCCTCTTCATGCATAGCCTCAATAACAGCACCGGCTCCTAAGAACAGCAACGCCTTGAAGAATGCATGAGTCATCAGATGGAACATGGACGCAGTCACGGAGCCAACGCCAAGAGCCAGCATCATATAGCCGAGCTGACTGATGGTAGAATAAGCCAGAATTCGCTTCATCGGTCGCTGGGTAATAGCAATAGATGCTGCGAAGATAGCCGTAAAGGCACCGAGCCAGGCAATGAATTCCAATACGATTGGAATCTGATTGAAGAGGAAAAATGCTCTGGCAATAAGATATACACCGGCAACGACCATGGTTGCTGCATGAATAAGTGCAGAAACCGGTGTCGGGCCTTCCATAGCGTTCGGCAGCCACACATGCAGCGGGAACTGACCGGATTTACCGATAGGACCGATAAACAGCAGGAAAGCAATAATGGTCAATACGCCTGTACCAGAAACATCAATGTAATGCGGAAGGTTTAGCTGAAGCTCGGCAAAATCCGTGGTACCGACATATATCTGCAGCATTATAATGCCAAGCAGTAAGCCGAAGTCACCGATACGGGTCGTAATAAACGCCTTCTTAGCTGCCTCACGAGCCGATACTTTATAGTAGTAAAAACCGATAAGCAGATAAGAACACAAACCAACCAGCTCCCAGAAAACATACATCTGGAAGAAGCTGATAGCCAAAACAAGCCCCAGCATGGAAGCTACGAAAAGAGATACATAGGCGTAAAAGCGACCCATTCCAGGATCATGCGCCATATAGCCTAATGAATATATCTCTACCAAAAGCGCTACAGTTGTAACAACTGTGAGCATAACCACCGTCAAGGGATCAATGAGCATACCCATGGTAAGATCAATTTTCCCGATAGTTGTCCACACCGTCTTGGCAATATATGGAGCTTCAACAGTGATATTATTTGTGAGCACGGCACCAAGTACGCTCCAGGCAAGAACGAAGCTCACAGAAATTGCTGCAATAGCAATTTTTGCAGACAGATGCTTGTCCTGTCTTGTACCCAGTCCGATTACAGCAAAGGCGATAGCCGGCAGGAGCGGTATCAGCCATGCGCTTTGCAATGCAAAGTCAAACATTTACGCTCCCCCCTATCCCTTCATCTCATCGAGTTCATCGACATTGACTGTGCTGCGTTCCCGATAAATCTTGATAGCCAATGCCATGCCGATAGCTACCTCAGCTGCAGCAACCACTATACCAAACAATGCCATAAGTTGACCTGTATGATCCGGCATGGATGTGAAGCGATTGAACGCAACCAGATTGATATTTACCGCATTGAGCATCAGCTCTATGCACATGAGAACAGCTATAATGCTGCGTCGTGTCAGCAAGCCAAAAAGTCCGATGGAAAACAGTACAGCTGAGAGCAGCAAGCAATGAGGCAGACCTACATTCACAATCAGTTCAAATGCTTTTTGCAAATCAATCATGCTTCATCAGCCTCCCTTCCCTTGGCAATGATTATTGCTCCAACCATCGCCATAAGCAGGAGAATAGCTGCAACCTCAAAGGGCACGATATACTTCGTCAGCATCAAGTCAGCCAATCCGGTAACCGAATCGTTAAGCTTGTATTCGGCTACGCTGCCAAAGGGAGACATAACGACTGCTGCCAGCATAGATATGAAGAAAAGACCTGTCACTATACCAGCTGCTATATGAGCGATAACGCCGCGGCTGGGATTGGAATGAGACATATCTTCTCGCCGTATCAACATTATGCCCATAACTATGATAATAGCTACAGCACCGCCATATACCATTATCTCGACAGCACCGAGGAAATCTGCCGACAGGAAAATATACAGACAGCCAAGGGCGATGAAGCTTGCCGTCAGGCACAATGCACTGTGTACAATGTTCCTGAACAGAATGACTCCCAGCGCCATCATTATTACGACGCCGCCGATTCCATAGAATACACCAGCATTGATTATCTGAGGAACACCAAGTTTTTCAGCAATGATCAAACAAAAATCAATAATACTGTGAAGAAGCTTTGTAGCCTCCTGAACGAAAGAGATCATTTCATTCAAGCCTGATCCCCTCCTTTAGCTTCTGCAGCGGTCGGAGCTTCTGGCTCGGTCTTTTCGACTTCTGCTTCCGGTACCGGCGGTACATATTCCTCTACCGCATCGTAAATCATATAATCCTTGAAGAAATATGCCCTTTCATAGTCCTTGTCCCAGGACAAACCCTTCGTCGTGCATCTTTCGACACACAGATCACACATCATGCATCGACCGAGATTATGAATGTACTCCGTCACATGCCGCTTTTTATTTTCATCGGTCACAACTTTTAATGTCAGTGCCTTGTTCGGGCAGGATATTGCACAAAGCTGGCAACCAATGCACTTTTGAACATCCAACTTTAGATGACCGCCGCGGAACCGCTCGGTCATCGGAATCTTTTCTTCGGGATAGCAGAGAGTTCGCTTTTCGCCAAAGAAATGCTTGATTGTTACCGACATACCGGTAACGAGACCTTTACCAAACATCTTCTGCCTCCTTTAGAAAGATGATATAAATTCCTTGAGACTGTACATGCCAACACCGGTAAGTAAAAGATTTACAAGAGCCAGCGGCAGCAGTACCTTCCAGGAAAACTCAAGAAGCTGATCGACACGGGTACGGGGGAAGGTCCAACGGAACCACATGAAAAGGAATACCATGACGAAAACTTTACCCCAGAACCAAACCGGAGCCGGAAGTATCGGTCCCTGCCAACCGCCTAGGAACAGGGTGGTTGCGATAATAGATACCGACAGCAGGTTGGCATACTCTGCCATGAAGAACAGTGCCCAACGCATACCGCTGTATTCGGTAAATGGACCGGCTACAATCTCTGACTCATCTTCTACCAAGTCAAAGGGAGTACGATTAGTCTCAGCCGTAGCACAGATTATGTATATAACGAAGGCAATTGGCTGAAGGAAAATGAACCAGGGCAGCTCACCCTGCATTTTAACGATATCTCCCATATTCATGGAGCCGGTAATCATAACGACACCAAGCAGAGAGAACGCCATAGGAGCCTCGTAGCTTATCATCTGAGCTACGGTACGCATTCCGCCGATAAGGGCATACTTACTGTTTGAAGCATAGCCGCCCATCAGGAATGGCAATACTGCCTGAGAAGAAATAGCCAGCAAAAGGAATATACCAATATTTACATCTGCCAGCGCTACTCCATCATCAAAGGAATACAAACCATAGATAAGAGCTGACGGTGCAAACAGCAGCATAGGTGCCAAAGCCCATACTACCCTATCACAGCCCAAAGGAATAATATCTTCCTTGGTCATCAGCTTCAAAGTATCAGCCATGGACTGAAGCAAGCCATAGGGGCCAACTCTGTTCGGACCGATACGCTTCTGCATAAAGGCACAGACCTTGCGTTCCTCGTAAGTGAATATCATCGCCGCCAGAGAGATAATACCGAGGATAGCACCAATGCCCATGAACTTAAAAATACAATCAACCACGAACTGACTGCCGAAAATATACAGCAAAATCTGCTCGATGAAATCGACTGCCATCGTTACTAAGTTCTGAGGATATAGATTAGGAAATATCTGAGGCATAAATCGTTTTCACCGTCCTTTTCAGCAATCTACTTCACCCATCAGCGGGTCGATAGTGGAGAAAGCAGCTACGGAGTCGCCAATGTAATAGCCGGCACACATATCATTCAATCCCTGCATATTTACAAAGGAAGGACGACGGATATGTACGCGGTACGGCTTAGGTGTACCATCGCTTACAATGTAGAATCCCAGCTCACCGCGGGTACTTTCTGTACGGCTGTATATCTCGCCCTTTGGCGGCTTAAATACAGCAGGCAGCTTCGCCATTATCGGGCCTTCCGGCAGACCGTCGATGCACTGACGTACTATCTTGGCGCTTTCCAGTATTTCCTCAAAGCGAACCCGATAGCGATCCCAGTTATCGCCCTCACGACCGGTGATTACCTTGAATTCAAGCTCGGGGTAGATACTGTAGCCGTCAACTCTTCTAATATCGAAAGGGATACCGGATGCACGGACATTCGGACCGGTCATATTGTGACTCAGTACCATTTCCTTTGTCAGTACGGAGCGTCCCTTCAGACGGCGGACAAAGATTTCATTACCGGAAAGAAGCTCATCATACTCAGCCATTCGCTCCGGCAGTTTGTTTATAAAGTCGCTGACCTTCTCAATAAATCCTGCCGGCAGGTCATGAATGACACCACCGATACGGATATAATGGAATGTCATGCGGGCACCGCAGACCATATCGAACAAATCAAGGACATCCTCGCGGTCACGGAAAGCATAAAGATGTCCGGTACTGGCGCCTAAGTCGATAGAGAGAGTTCCCATGAATACTAAATGACTGGCAATACGATTCAGCTCAGCCATCATGACTCTTATGTACTCTGCTCTGCGCGGCACTTCAATCTGCGCCAGCTCCTCAACTGCATGACAGAAGCCAAAATTATTATTCATTGAAGAAACATAATCCAGCCTGTCTGTATAAGGAACGCACTGAATATAGGTGCGAGATTCCAACAGCTTTTCAATACCTCTGTGGAGGTAGCCGATTATGGGCTTGACCTTGACGATGCTTTCACCATCCAGCTCCAGCTCTACCCGGAGAACACCGTGAGTACTCGGATGCTGGGGGCCCATATTGAGAGTATATGTTTCTGTCTTCAGCATGTTACTCCCCCTTTACAAGATGGCGCACTCTCGGCGGCATTATCTGCTTGTAGTCCTTGCGCAGCGGATGACCTTCAAAATCATCAGCCAGCAAAATACGGCGAAGGTCAGGATGATCGGTAAAATCAATTCCCATCAAATCAAAGACCTCTCGCTCCTCAAATTCTACCCCGGGGAACACCTGTGTTACAGAAGGAACAACAGGCTTATCATGGTCAAGCTTTACCTTGACGGTAACAGCCTCATAGTTCTCCCAGGAAAAGAGACTATAGACCATCTCGAAATGAGTTTTCCAATCAACGGATGTAACATTCTCCAAACGACCGAACATCATTCTCTCGTCATCACGAAGGAAAGTGATAAGAGACAGCAGACCGTCGCAGGAAACATACACAGCCGGCTGGCGTTCTGCTTCATCATAAGTAACGTCTGGAAACACACCTTTAATAACTGCCAGTTTCTCGGAGGACGCATAGTTTTTCATTTCATTGCCCCTCCCATTTGCTTTATCTTATCCATCTTGACCAGCTTCTGCTGCAGCAATTCTTCTCTTGCCTTATCCACATGGCCGGGATGCATAATCTTTTCTTTCAGCTTCAGCATGCCGTTGATAAGAGCCTCCGGACGCGGCGGGCAGCCGGGAATGAAAACATCAACCGGCAGTATCTCGTCAATACCGGGAACAACAGAATAGGAATCGGCAAACGGACCACCGGCAATGGTGCAGTTACCCATAGCAATGACATACTTCGGCTCCGCCATTTCCTCATAGAGGCGAATCAACGGCGGTGTCATTTTCCAGGTAAGAGTACCGGCTACAATAAGAAGATCCGCTTGTCTCGGACAGGGACGGAAAACCTCATAGCCAAAACGGGCAATATCAAATCTTCCGCCTGCGGCACTCATCATTTCGATGGCACAGCAAGCAAGTCCGGACGACAGCGGCCAGATAGAATTACCGTGAGCCCACTTGAACAGAGAGTCAACGGTCGTAACTATAACATTGTTCTTCAGCATAGGAGGGACGATATCTACTATTTCCACGCCAATGCTCCTTTCTTCCAGGCATATCCCAAGCCAATGGCCAGGATGCCGACAAATATGAACATCTCTACCAGAGCAAAGAGACCCAAATGACCGAATCTCACTGCCCAGGGATAGAGAAATATTGTTTCAATGTCAAAAACCAGGAACATCAAAGCATAGAGAAAATACCCTGCTCTATACCTAACATGAGTCTTTCCGATAGTATCGACACCGCACTCGTATGGTATCCTTTTCTCCTCGGTCGGCTGCCTAGGCTGTAAAATAAAAGCCGGAATCAGCGCCGACACCGGAAAAACCAGTGTTACCAGAAAAAATATACCAAGTGCCCCATATTCGCCCATGATAAACCCCTTCCGCAAATAATAATCAGAAAAAGGCGTAAACACGCCCTTGTTTTATAGTTTAGTTGACAGCTTCAACATTGTCAATGTCTATAGCCAAAGAAAACGGATAAAATAAAGAAGAATTATGTATATATGTATACTTGCATTCCATTTGTTTCTCCTTCTTTATTTAGTTTATTGATGAAATGACATAACAAGAGTATAATTCCCTATATATTCTTAACACAAAAGGACTGATCAACATGGATTCTGTAAAAGATGTCCCCGCTTACATCCGCAAAATATATGAAGGAAATTATTTCATGAATGACTTTGGCATCAACATTGAAGAGATTCATTGTGGAAGTGCTGTAGTCAGTCTCGACATTATCAAGGAAAAGCACTTCAACCACCGCGGCGTCTGCCACGGCGGCGTCCTTACCGCCCTTGCTGATGCTGTTCTCGGTGTCACTGGTGCCAGCGTTGGAGAAGTGGTTGCTACCATGTGCGTGAGCATGAACTTTATCCGTCCTGTATCTAAAGAGGGACGCTACTATGTAAAAAGCCGAATCACTCATCACGGAAAAACCACTATGATAATCGACTCCCGGATGTATGATGAAGACGACAAAACAATCTGCACCATTTCCGATACGATGTATATAATCAAGCACTTCGACGAAATTCCCCGCCAGTGGTAAATCCTGACAGCATATCATTCAACTGCTTAATATAATCAGGCAGCAAAAAAGCATCAGCCCTGCGACAGATTGTCGTCTGGCTGAGGCTTCGTTATTTTTTCTAATTACTCAATTTCAGCATGGAACTGCTGGAGAGACTTAATGGTAGCCGAACCTGCCTGCATAGCCTTGATTCCTTCTACGGAAGCTTTAGCTGCGGCAATAGTCGTAATGTAGTTTACACCGACCTTAATAGCTGTCTTGCGGATAGCCGCCCCATCGCTGCTGCCATTCTTGTCACTGGGAGTATTCAGAACAATGTCCACTTCCCTGTTCATGATAATGTCAACGCAATTTGGGCGTCCTTCATTCAGCTTGTGAACTCTCTTAGCCGGTATGCCTGCATCATTCAGGAATTTGCAGGTATTTGCAGTTGCTACGATATCAAATCCGCAATCGACAAATCCCTTTGCAACCTCCGGCAGTTCTTTCTTATCCCGGTCGTTTACGGAGATAAGAACAGTTCCGGAGAGGGGCAGCTTGGTCTTGGTAGCTTCCTGTGCTTTGTAGAATGCTTCGCCAAAGTCAGCAGCCATACCGAGAACTTCACCGGTAGAACGCATCTCAGGTCCGAGAACCGGGTCAACCTCCTGGAACATATTGAAGGGGAAAACTGCCTCTTTAACGCCGCAGTGCTTGAATTTCTTGTCCTTCAGCTCCGGTACGGGAGAAGTCTTGCCGGTAATTGGAGCCGTCATTATTTCGGTGGCAAGAGGTACCATGCCGATACCGCAGACCTTGGAAACGAGAGGAACTGTACGGCTGGCACGCGGATTTGCTTCCAATACATACAGGACATCATTCTCGATTGCGTACTGCATATTCATGAGACCGACGACATTCATCTCTTTGGCAATGCGCTTCGTATAGTCCTTGATGAGTTCAACATTCTTCGGAGAGATATTTTTCGATGGCAGAACACAAGCAGAGTCACCGCTGTGAATACCGGCAAGTTCGATATGCTCCATTACTGCCGGAACGAATACAGTCTCACCATCGGAAATTGCATCTGCCTCGCACTCAAGGGCGTTCATCAGGAAGCGGTCAATGAGAATCGGCCGATCCGGAGTGACACCGACAGCCGCTGCCATGTATACACGCATCTGCTCGTCATCATGAACGACCTCCATACCACGGCCGCCCAGTACATAAGAGGGACGAACCATGACAGGATAGCCTATATTGTTGGCAATCTCGATAGCTTCATCAACGGTGACAGCCATTCCGGACTCAGGCATGGGGATTCCCAGCTTGTCCATCATAGCACGGAAGAGGTCGCGATCCTCTGCCATGTCAATGGTCTCCGGAGAAGTACCGAGAATATTTACGCCGTTTGCTTTCAGAGAAGCAGCCAGATTCAGCGGAGTCTGACCACCGAACTGAGCGATTACACCAATAGGCTTCTCCTTCTCATGGATAGAGAGAACATCCTCCAGAGTGAGCGGCTCAAAATACAGCTTATCGGAGGTATCATAGTCGGTAGATACAGTCTCCGGATTGCAGTTGATGATAATAGTCTCAAAGCCCAGCTTCTTAAGAGCCATTGCAGCGTGAACACAGCAATAGTCAAACTCGATGCCCTGACCGATACGGTTCGGGCCGCCGCCAAGAATCATTATCTTCTTGGGGTTAGTGCTGGCCTTTGCATCATTCTCTTTCGGAATATTGTAGGAAGAATAGTAGTAAGCGCTGTCTTTAGTGCCGCTTACATGAACGCCTTCCCAGCATTCTTCGATACCGGCAGCCAGACGAGCCTTGCGAATCTCGTCTTCGCTGACCTGAAGCAGACCGGCCAGATAACGGTCAGAGAAACCGTCCTGCTTTGCCTGACGAAGAACATCCACAGCAGGAACAGCACCGGCAAACTTCTTCAGAGCCTCTTCTTCCTCAACCAGTTCCTTCATCTGCTCAAGGAAATAGGGCTTAATCCAAGTGAGTTTATACAGTTCGTCAACAGTAGCTCCCTTGCGAATGGCCTCGTACATGATGAACTGGCGCTCAGAAGTGGGAACAACCAGCTTTGCCAGAAGCTCTTCTTTAGTAAGTTCACCGAAGTTCTTGGCTCCGCCAAGACCATAACGACCGGTCTCAAGGGAGCGGATAGCCTTCTGGAATGCTTCCTTATAGGTCTTGCCGATACTCATGACTTCACCGACAGCACGCATCTGAGTGCCGAGCTTGTCCTGAGCATCCTTGAATTTCTCAAAAGCCCAACGAGCGAATTTAATTACTACATATTCGCCGGAGGGAACATACTTATCAAGAGTACCGTACTTGCCGCACTCGATATCATCAAGGTCAAGGCCGGCTGCCAGCATTGCGGAAACGAGAGCAATTGGGAAACCGGTGGCTTTGGAGGCAAGAGCAGAAGAACGGGAAGTGCGGGGATTTATTTCTATTACGATAATACGACCCGTCTCCGTGTTGCGGGCAAACTGAACATTGGTACCGCCGATAACCTGAATAGCGTCAACGATTTTATAAGCCTGACGCTGCAACTCCTTCTGAACATCTTCTGGGATGGTGAGCATCGGGGCAGAGCAGAAGGAATCACCGGTATGAACGCCCAGCGGGTCGATATTCTCGATGAAGCAGACTGTTATCATCTGACCCTTGGAGTCACGAACGACTTCCAGCTCCAGCTCTTCCCAGCCGAGGACAGACTCCTCAACCAGTACCTGACCGACGAGGGAAGCCTGCAAGCCGCGTTCACAGACGACCTTCAGCTCTTCTACATTGTATACGAGGCCGCCGCCGGCGCCACCCATTGTGTAAGCCGGGCGGAGAACAACAGGATAGCCAAGCTCATCAGCAATCTTCAATGCATCTTCAACAGAATATGCAACCTCAGACCGAGCCATGCCAATGCCGAGGGAATCCATAGTCTTCTTGAACTCAATGCGATCCTCGCCACGCTCAATAGCATCAATCTGAACACCGATGACTTTTACGCCGTACTTGTCGAGGATACCTGCCTGAGAAAGCTCGGAAGCCAAATTCAGACCAGTCTGACCACCAAGATTCGGCAGCAGTCCATCCGGACGTTCCTTGGCAATAATCATCTCCAGACGCTCGACAGTCAGCGGCTCAATGTATGTTACATCAGCCATACCCGGGTCGGTCATAATGGTAGCCGGGTTGGAATTAACCAGCACAATCTCATAGCCCAGTTTGCGCAAAGCCTTGCAAGCCTGCGTACCGGAGTAGTCAAACTCACAGGCCTGACCGATGATGATGGGGCCGGAGCCGATGATTAGAATCTTGTGAATGTCATCACGCTTTTTCATAGTATTACTCCTCTTTCTCTGCCCAGCAGATTTAATACTTATTCAGTATTTATACAGTCGTAAAAAATTCTCCGAATATTATACCAAATCACTCGCTAAAAACATAGATTTTTTTGAAATTATACACAAAGAAAAGACTCGCCGAAGCGAGTCAGTTTTTATGCAATATTATGGCGGAGAGGGTGGGATTCGAACCCACGGTACATTTCTGCACATTTGATTTCGAGTCAAACACCTTCGACCACTCGGACACCTCTCCAAAAATATCACGGGAATTATTTTACCACAGACTTAAAGGTGCTTCAAGCCTTTTGATATATTTTGATTTTCAGTTTGTCTGCTTTCACCGCACTTTTCTGCAATCCCACATAGACGCCAGCGCCCAAACCGGAAATTCAAAAAAATGACAACAGCAATTTCAGTTTCATCCAATATATGCTATAATAACTATACGGCATCATGCTATATAATTTTCATATTATTTCAGGGAGGGTTTTACTATGGCCAACAAGTATGCTGGTACTAAAACTGAGAAAAACTTAATGGAAGCTTTTGCAGGTGAGTCTCAAGCCAGAAACAAATACACCTACTTTGCTCAGAAAGCAGCCGCTGAAGGTTTTGAGCAGATTGCAGAAATGTTCCTGAAGACCGCTGACAACGAAAAGGTTCATGCCAAGCTGTGGCTGAAAGAGCTCCAGGACTCCGGCGACATCGGCACCACTGCTGAAAACCTTTCCGCTGCTGCTGCAGGTGAAAACTTCGAGTGGACCGATATGTATGAGAGAATGGCTAAGGAAGCTGAAGAAGAGGGCTTCACTGATCTGGCTGCAAAATTCCGTGCTGTCGGTGCCGTCGAAAAGCGTCATGAAGAGCGCTATCGTGCCCTTCTTGAAAACGTTGAAATGCAGGAAGTCTTCGCCCGCAGTGAAGTTAAGGTTTGGGAATGCCGTGCCTGCGGTCACATCATCGTTGGCACCAAAGCTCCTGAAGTTTGCCCGGTCTGCCTGAGCCCGAAGGCTTACTTTGAAGTTCAGCCCGACTATCAATTCTAACTCTTATCCAACCCTGCAATATAAAATGACTTGGTGAAAGTTTCACCAAGTCATTTTTATTTGCCTATTATTTCCTTTATCTCTTTTGGTCATCGGCTATCAGCTGTTCAAGCAGCCTCACGGACACATCTCGCTCAGAATACAGCTTTATGCCATTCTGCTTCAGCATCTCGGCAAAAACACCGCACCCGGGCACCTTCGTCCGACTAAATGTGCCATCATGTACTTCGCGAACACCGCAGGTGGGACTGCCATCCTTCAAAAATGCGTACTTCACCCCATAGGTCTTGAGCATATCCATAAGCAACTTACAGCCGCCAACTACATTCTTCGTGACATCCTGCCCCTGAATGTTCATGACCTTAGCCCGGCCATTCAACACATCTTCGGCAGTTCCTCCCTGTATCTCCATACGAGGTCTGGGAATCGGCAGCTTTCCGGAACATTCCGGACAGCCGGACAGGAAACAACCATAGAAATTATAGTCCATCAGCAAATCATTTGCATTTGAACTTCCATTGTACTTGGTCTTATCACCAAGCAGACAAGAACATACAAATATCATGCCTATTCACTCACCCAGTCCTTAATGAAGCGGTGCGCTCACTCATTATTCGACAGTTCAGGACTGTCTTCTCTCTCTTTCAGCTTCTTGGCCGATTTTTCGGCACGGCGCTTGAGCCAAGCTTCCTTCTTCCTTGCTTCTCTTACCTCTTTCGGCTCCTTTGGTTCCGGCGGAAAATTTCTGATTGTCACTCCCAGCTTTTCAGCCATGGTCTCAAAGTCACTCTGAGCCGTTGCCCTGCCTGCTGCCACCGGAATAGCGGCACAAGCGATCGAATCTTCCAAAGCATGGTGATGGTTAAATCTTATATTCAGAAATTCTCCCATAGCATCCAGCTTGTGACTGGTAAGCTCCGGCCACGCCATCCTCGACAGCTTCACAGTACAGGCATAACGAAAATCAGGAATCGGAATGTTGTAATACTTCAACATAGCCTCAAGGACTCGCATATCGAAAGATGCGTTATGAGCCACCACCAGCTGCCCTACCAAATGGGGAGCCAGCTGCTTCCACACTGCCGGAAATTCCGGGGCTGTCTCGGTCATTTCCTTTGTTATCCCATTCACCTTCGTACAAAATTTCAAGAATTTCGTCTCCGGCGGAGGCTTTATAAGGGTATAGAACTTCTCCGTAACGATATCGTCCTTAACCACTACCGCAGCAATACTGCAGGCAGAGGTCGGCTCGCCGGAGGCAGTTTCAAAATCAATCGCTGTATAATCCATAATGAATCATTATATCATCATCTGTATTGCTGTTTCAATATCAAATATCATCTAAATCCGGCGGCATATCGCTTTCGTCCGGAAAAGGCTCATCCGGATACGGCTCATCTACTACCTGCGGTTCGGCAGAAACAACCTCCACCCGACTGCCCTCTCCGAAGATTTTCATAGCATCACGCATTGCCGGAATAGCTGCAGCCGGAGCTGCTGACTTCTTAGGCTTTTCCACAGGCTTTTTAGTAGTTTTTCCTCCGGGCGAAGCTGATACTGCAGCAAGAGCAAGATTCTTTCCCGACAGCTCCTTCAGCATACCCTCTATTTTGCGGCGATAGTCAGCCTTCTCTGTTCTACTCTTAACAAAACTGCTGGCAAATCTCACGCGAATGAAAGTGTCGGTCATCCCTTCCGGCTCACCCTGACTCAGGCAGCTTACAAGAGATGTATTCCCCTCTCCTTTGACAGCATTTATCAGACTTCCCCACAGCTCGCCTGCCTCCGCAGCATTGTTCAGCTGCATTGTCAATGGATCATCTCCATTGTTGCTGCCGTTTTCTGTCGGTGTATCCTTAGTCCTTTTCCTTGCCTTAGGTGCTGTCTCTTCTGTTTTATTTGACGACTTCATCTGCGCAGGCATCGCCATTGCCGCCCTTACCGATTCGGCGAGAGTCATCCCGGCAGATGCATTGCTGCGCGAGGTATCTTTCCGCTCGATTACTACCGGTCGAGCTACCGACTCCTCCCTCACGACCGGTGATACCGAAGCCGTTTCATTAAATCCGGAGACATCATCTACGAAAGCTGCTCCACTACCCTGAATTACAGAAGCCGCCTGAACTGTTGGAACCGTCGGAACCGTTTGAACCATCTGAGGCACCGGCTGGAATACTACCTGAGTACCGGGCTGTACTGCTGTACTGGTGGCCAAAGTAAGCAAAGTAGATTCGACAGCCAGTCTCGGCTCCTCTGTCCACTTCAACTCACTCAGCGTTCCGTGAAGCTTTTCAATCATCGGGATAAATTCATCAGAACGGAAGAGCTTTGCCAGTTTTTCCAGACCGGCAGCCTCTTCTTCTCCAACATCCTGCAAGCCATTACTGCCCACAGCCTGAAATATCATGACTCGGCGCAATGTTGTCTGCAGCATTACTATCAGCTGCTTTAAGTCCTTTCCTTCCGACAGCAGCTTATCAACAGTGGTTATGGCCACAATTGGATTCTTATTTCCGATAGCCGAGAGGATATCCTCCACTGCCTCTCGTCCGACGATTCCCAGTGAATTATTCACCGACTCAGCCGTAACCATGTCACCCGAACAAAGAGTTACACACTGATCCATCAGGGACAATGCATCGCGCATACCGCCATCAGCTTCACGGGCAATGATGGACAATGCCTCCGGAGCTATAGAAATATCAGAGCGCTCAGCCACCTCACGCAGTCTGGCCTCTATCACAGCTGTCGGTATCCTCTTGAAGTCATACCTCTGGCAGCGTGACTTTATGGTAGTCGGTACCTTATGAGCCTCTGTTGTCGCTAAAATGAAAACGACCCTTTCCGGCGGTTCCTCCAATGTCTTGAGCAGAGCATTAAAGGCTTCAGTGGTAAGCATATGAACTTCATCGATAATGTATACCTTATAAAGACCGCCGGCGGCAGCAAACTTCACCGTGTCTCTCAGCTCTCTGATTTCATCGATACCACGGTTTGAAGCAGCATCTATCTCGTAAACATCCATTGAAGTCCCATCAGCTATCTGACGGCAATTTTCACATTCACCGCATGGCTCTCCATTTACGGGATGCTCACAGTTTAATAGTCTGGCCATAATTTTGGCCGTACTGGTCTTACCGGTGCCGCGGGGACCGGCGAACAGATACGCGTGAGCCACCCGGCCATCAGAAATAGCCTGCTCCAGAGTACGCCTTACCGATTCCTGACCCACCAGCTCGGAAAAGCCCTGAGGCCGAAAACGGCGATAAAGAGCTACATAAGACATAATTAAACCTCTTACTTGTGGTCTTCCTTATTCTCTGCCAGCAAACGACGAAGGATAGTGTAATCGGGTACCTGCTTCGGCAGTTTAATTTTTACTATTTGCCGAGCATGTGGTGCTACCTGAATATCATTATCTGCCTCATCCTTCATACCGGCAAGGGTAAGCGCAAAAAGCTCTCCCTCCGGTGGGCAGAACTCTATCCTCTCGCCCACCTTAAAATTATTTCTCTGTTCAACGACTGCATTGCCTGATTCATCACAGGAAATGACAACCCCGATAAACTCCGTACTCTGTTCATAAACAGATGTATTGTAGACCTGACCGTTCGTATCCGGTCTGCCTTCAAGGAATCCTACGGAATATCGACGATGCGATATCTTCTCCAGCTCATCATACATTGACTGCTGCGGCTGCCACTCATCAATATTAGTTACCGTTCCGTTCTCGATGACAGCCGATTTCTCACGCCAAGCGAAATAATCATCAACGGCCCGGCGGTAGGTATTTGCTACTGTGGCCGCATAGTGAACACTCTTCATGCGACCCTCTATCTTCAGGCTGTCAATACCCAGCTCCGACAGCTTACCGACATAAGACAGCAATGCTAAATCCTTGGAATTAAATATATACGTCCCTCGCTCATCCTCTTCCACCGGGAAATACTGACCGGGACGCTTCTCCTCCATCAGGGCATACTTCCAGCGGCAGGGCTGAGTACAACTGCCGCGGTTCGCATCACGGCCGGTGAGGAAGTTGGACAGCAGGCACCTTCCGGAATAGGAAACGCACATCGCGCCGTGAACAAACATTTCAAGTTCAACATTAGTTGCCGCCCTGATTTTCCGCAGTTCGGACAGGCTTACCTCACGACCCAGCACGACTCTTTCTGCTCCCATTGCCGCCCAGGCATTCACAGCCGCACTATTCAGCGTATTGGCCTGAGTGCTTACATGGAGTGCCAGACCAGGAGCGACCTGACGAGCCAGCGTGAAAACTCCCAAGTCAGAAACAAGAGCCGCATCAGCTCCAACCGATTCCAAAAATCTCAGATAATCAGCCAGTCCGGTCAAATCGTCTTCATGAGGATAGATGTTGACTGTTACATAGACCTTTTTGCCTTTTGAGTGAACATAGCGGACTGCTTCTGCCAGTTCTTCCGGCCCGAAGTTCTTTCCCTGCGCCCGCAGGCTGAAATCAGAGCCGCCAAGATAAACAGCATCCGCTCCGAATCGCAGGGCAAATTTCAGCTTTTCCATTGACCCTGCCGGAGCTAATATTTCAGGTTTTTTCATTTCATATTTCCTTACAGCTTTTTGCTGACAGCCAGACCGTCTCCCTCACGGTAAATGACAGTTTCGTATGCTGGGTCGGTTGTCACCATTTCAATGTATTCTCGAAGTCTCTTCGCTATCGTTCTCTGTCGGCGAGGCACTTTGTCCTTATATGGCCCGTCTACATATCCATGATATAAGACATCATCGGCCAGAACAACCGCCTGCTCGGCTAGTACCGGCTGAAGCTTTCGCCAGTAATCCGGATACTGTCCCTTGGCTGCATCAAGGAAGGCAACGTCTATCAGCTTTTCCCGATTCCAGTCAGCCAGTATTTCACCGGCATCTCCCTCCAGCAGATGTATTCGGTCTCTTATTTCCGGCTCCGCCATTGCAAAGTATTCACGCGCCTTCTCAGCCATATCATGACTGAGCTCTATGGTGTATATTTCAGCCTCAGGAGCCACCGAGGCAATAAAAAGCGCCGAATAGCCGATAGCCGTCCCCAGCTCCAGCACGACCCGGGGATTTCTTTCGTGAATTATGCGAGAAAAAGCGGCCGCTTCCCGGGCTCGAATAATCGGCACGGCTGCGGCCGCGGCATAGGCAATTTGCAGCTCTAAAACCTTATTAACTTCCATTACCTGTATTTTTCTACCTTTTCCATGTGTTCATCAAAGGTTTCTGAATAATATGTCTTGCCCTTCCTGTCCGCTACAAAGTAAAGATACTTCGTAGCACTTGGATTGGCTGCCGCCTCCAATGCCTTCTCACCGGGACTTGCAATCGGTCCCGGTGGAAGTCCCGGATGCTCGTATGTATTGTATGGTGATTCTATCTTCAAGTCATCGAAGGTGAGATCCTCTTTCGGCTCCTTCAGGAGATACTGGATCGTCGCACAGGACTGAATAGGCATTTCTATTTCCAGCCGCTTCAGGAATACCTGCGCTACCTTCGGCCGGTCATCATCATCCATTACTTCCTTCTCCACCAGAGAGGCAAGAGTAACAAATTCATGAATTGAGAGACCGTACTTATTTGCGGCGGCTCTCATATCATCGGTAAGCCGCTCGTCGAAGGTATCCGCCATCAGCCGGACAATGTCTTTGGCTGTTGCATCAGGCGGTACTTCGTAGGTATCCGGGAAGAGATATCCTTCCATCGGATTCTCAATAGCTGCCGACCGTCCTACATATTTCAGGCCGGTGTATTCCTTTGCCGCCTTGAGGAAATCAGCACCTTTGCAGACGCCTTCCTTTTCCAGACTCTTAGCCATCTCCCTCAGGCTATAGCCTTCAGGTATCGTAAATCTTATAGCAGCAGTTCGGCCATTGACAATCATCTCAATGACCTCATCGCTCTTCATACCCTTGTGGACTTTATATGTACCGCTCTGTACTTCCCCGTCTTTTCCAGTCTGCCGCAAGCGCTTCAGGAAGTATTTCCTACTTGACACTATTTGTTTTTCTTCCAGCATTTCGGCAATACTGCCTGCTCCCATACCTCCGGGGATACGGATATACATAGGTGTATCGTCTACTACCTTCGGCGCAGGCTCGTCTCCGCCCAGGAATGCACAGGCAGTGACAACAGCGATGCACACTACCGCCGCTGCAGCCATGAGCTTTTTCTTCAGGGAGCTTCCCGCTCCATCTTTCTTTTCTGTTCTGTCTGCCTCTTTCCTTCGCGATGCCGGTCGCTCAGGAGCAGTCCGCAGTTCTTTACGCGGTTCAGGACGTACAGCGGGCATCGATCCAGCCTCTGCCTCTTTGCGCTGACGGCGAGACACATACTGCCGTTCGGGAATCACCTGCTTGGCAGGCTCCATTTTTGCCGGCTCTTCCTTAGCCGGTACTTCCACTCGCCGTTCCGGCAAAACCTTCTCAACGACATTAGCCTTTTCAGGCGGTTTGACCATTGGCTTATCTGAAACAACAGCTTTTGCGGTAGCTGTATTCTTCGCCTTTGCCTCATCCTGAGAAAAGTCTACAACCTCGCCCAAAGCCCGACGAAAAAAAGAAACAACCTCTTCCTTCGTTTCAGATGATTTATTCTCTTCAGCCAATACCTCACCTCCCAATCATGCACATACGGTAAATATTATAATAAATAATAAGTCTTTCTGCAACCTTCAACACAATATCTTGTGATTATTTGCCCCAAATTGTCGTCTACTACACAAATTATAGGATTTTATTTATCCATACACAATCAATTATCAATCCACTACAGTATTTTGCCAGCTGAGCAGAATTCAAAGATTTAAATCAAAACGCTAACAGCAGACAATTATATTTCTATAAATCAATTATATTCATTATACTTTTGTCTTGCAAACACAACTGATATATGTTATCATCTTCCGAAATAAGGGAGTGAATGTATGACGAATATTGCAAGGTTTTTTCAGCGCCATGGCATTGATGTTCATAATATCCTTTACATACAGCATAAAGATGGGCACAGCCATATAAACATGGTAAACGGCACTGTAATAAATACCTACATTGCTACCAAGGATCTTCTCACCGGTCTTCCGTCTGAATCTTTTCTCAACATAAACAAGGGAATTGTCATCAACATACAGTATGTAGCTAACATTGATAAAAATGTCTATCACATGGTCAATGGCGAAAAATTCACCGGCAGGCTCCGAACTCCCGGCGAACATACTCAAATTCGCAATTCCTTCTACCAGCATAAAGCATCCTTGGAGCTCAGTCCAACAGAACTGATAACCTACTGCTCGATTCTGGACAAGCTGCCCCTGCCCTTCTGTGTCGTAGAGGTGGAGAAAAACCACCGCGGCATTCCTGTCGATTTGCTATTCCGCTACTGCAATCCCGCTCTGGAACAAATGGAAGGTCTGGCCGTCGGTTCTATGGCAGATAAGAGCTTTTATGATATTTTCCGCCGCACTGAGCCGAAGATACTGACCATCTTCTCCGATGTAGCCAACAACGGCACGATGCATGTCCTCGAATTATTTTCAACAAAAGCTAATCGAGTTTCCACTGTCTATTGCTACAGACCGGCTGCCGACTTTGTCGCCTGCATGTTTGTCTCAACTGAATCAGGGCGTCCGCCGTTCCTCACCTTATGGCCATCACCGGCTGATAAAATTTCAATCTGACAAAGTACTACACATGCTGCTGCGCACATCAATCGCAGCAGCATTTTTATATACTTCCCTATACAAAAAAGTTCCATCAAAATACTGTATTTTCCGACAGAAATCTAATATAATGTAAAGATAAACAAGATACGATTTGGAGGCATGAATATGCAGGAACTGTTTTATTACGATGGTGAATTCTATGAGAGCGGAGACGGTCTCGTTCATATTGAAGACCGCGCCTTCCAGGTGGGCGACGGTATTTTTGAAGTTCTGCCGGTCTATGACGGCAAGGTATTTGCCCTGCCTCAGCATGTGGCCAGATATACAAAGACTATGCGCGACCTGGTAATTCCCATCGTCGACCCGGATGAGGATATGATCAATGTCTGTCAGGAGCTCATCAACCGCTCCGGTATTGAGTTCGGCCAGATATATATTCAGATTTCCCGTGGTCACTGGCAGCGTCAGCTGAATTATCCGCTCCAGTGCTTCCCCCACATCGCGATGACCATTCGTGAAAACCTCATTGACCTTGACGCACAGGAGCAGGGTATCGCCTGCAGTCTTGAAGAAGATATCCGCGGGCTGCGCTGCGACCTGCCCACTCTCAATCGAATGGGAAATGCTATCGCTATGGAAGCCGCTCACGGCAAGCACTGCCAGAACGCAATCCTTTATCGCAAGGAGACCAATCAGATAACTGAGGCGGCCAATGCCAACTTCTTCATATACCGCGAAGGAATTCTCTGGACACATCCGGCCAACAACCTTATCCTGCCGGGCATCACCCGCGAAATAATCCTGAAGGAGCTGCTGCCTGACCTCGGAATTACCGCCGTAGAAAAGGCTGTTACCCCTGAGTTTGCTTACGGCGCAGACGAAGCTTTCATCACTGCTACCGATATAGAGATTCAGCCGGTTATCCGCCTGAACAATCACAAAATCGGTGACGGTACTCCCGGCCCCATCACCAAGAAGATTCTCGCTGCCTTCCAGACCCATGTTGATGTAGAGCTGTCAAAGCTGCACTTCGGCCCCAAGGAAACCGAAATTTCCGAAGCTGTCCTGGCTAACACAAATTTCAAGAATTAAAAAGGAATTCAGATGATGAACACACCGTCAAAGCCAACTATTCCATCACCCAAGGCTGTTCGCTTCTCTACTGCCATCGGCAGAAAAAAACCGGAAACACTTATCACCGGCAGAAGTGAATGCCCATTTTGTCATCCGGAAACATTGGTTGACATCGTGGAGACAGACGGTGACATTATATTCCTCAGGAATAAATATAATGTGCTCACTGATGCCGAACAATTTGTTCTGGTCGAAAGCGGCCGCTGTGATGACGGTATAGAGCAGTACAGTGCCGACAAGCTCCACCGGCTCTTCCGGCTGGCGCTCCGTCATTTCGCAAAAATGCTGAAAAATCCGGCCTACAAATCGGTCATTTTCTTCAAAAACCATGGCCCTCTTTCCGGCGGGACGATTAAGCATCCTCATATGCAGCTTATCGGCTTATATGACACTGAGCCGGAAATTCTCTACGAAAAAGAGAATTTCATCCCTGCCGCTGAACCAATAATCCAGCGGGACGGATTGGAGCTTGCTGCTTCGGCTTATCCCAGACTTGGCTTCAGTGAATTCACGATTACATCATCCACCTTTCCACTTACGGAAAAAGCCGTCGACACGCTTTCCGAAATCATTCAAAAGGTCGTTCAGTTCATAATGAAGAATGATTGGCGGGATAATCCCAGCTACAATCTTTTCTTCTACTACCTGAAGGAAAGTGACCGGCTGGCTGTCCGCATCATGCCGCGTCATCCGACTAGTCCGCTCTTTGTCGGTTACGACCTGCGAATAGTACCGGATAACATCGGCGAGCTCAGTGAGCAGCTGAAGGAATTTATTACTGCTTCATAACCCCTTACTTAACGAAAAAGCTGTGAATAAAGTCTGTAATTATTAACCTCAAGACTTTATCACAGCTTATTTTTATACTCCTACAAATTCGGCTTCACTGGTGCCGTCACCCTTCTGGATGACATCCAGCCTTACATCGATTCTCTCCACCAGCTCACGCACATGAGAAATCAGGCCGACAAGACGATTTCCGCCATAGCTGAGCTGGCTAAGCACTTCCATCGCCTTGTCCAGCATCTCAGGGTCAAGAGTGCCAAAGCCCTCATCAATGAAGACGGTCTCCAGCTTTATTCCACCGCTGTACTCCATGACCGTATCAGCCATCCCCAACGCCAGAGCCAAAGCCGTAATGAAGCTCTCACCGCCGGACAAGGTGGCCACCGGCCGTTCATCACCGCTCCAGCTGTCGTATATCACGAAATCAAGACCGAGGCTCTTCCGGCCTCCGGTCTTTTTTTGATTCTGACCGGTTCGCTGCAGCTCATAGCGATTTTGGCTCATCCGGCGAAGCCGCTGATTGGCCTTGGCAGTAATATCCTCCAGACAGCTTCTCAATACGAAGTTTTCAAAATTAAGATTCTTGCCGTTTACACCATCAGCAACATCCGCCAGCTTCGCAATCGGGCCATATTGCGTTTCCAGCCTTTCAATCAGTTCATTCTTGCTGAAGACCGCCTCGGCTTTTTTCCGCTTCATTTCCAGCTCACGACTGCAGCCGCCCACCAGCTGGTTCAGCTCTTTAACAGCAGCTTCCTTCTCGCGGATGCTTTCAGACACTGCCTCAATATTCGGTCTGGTCTCTCCCGCTACAGCCGTTTCGCTTTCTTTCATTTTTTCTCTGAGGCTATAGAGCTCTCGTTCATAGTTCAGCAGATAGCCTTGCCATTCATCAAGCTTGGGCAATGACTTTAATACCTCTTTATATTCCTCAATGCCCCCAAACTCTTTCGCTTTCAGCCCTTCGGAAAAACCTGTTTCGGCGACCTGCCGCTTCTCCTCGCAGTCAGCCAGATAATACCCGGCAGCCTCCAGCCAGACCTTTTCCTCCGACAGCTCCTGTTCCCTCTCGTGAGCAGCAGTCTTTGCCTGCTCATAGTCCTGGGTCAGCTTGTCTTTTGCCGAAACTGCCTTATCGTATTTCTCTCGCCATGCTGACAGACTACGGCACGTTTCCGGCAGCTCCCGTTCAAGTCCGGCGATTGCCGCCCTTTCGTCCCTGATTGCTTCTGTCAGCTTATCGACCAGCTTTTGCTTTCCCTCCGATAAGGTCTCCAGTGATACTATGCTCTCATCGGTTTTATCAAGCTCGGGAATGACTTCCTGCTTAAGCCTTATTGCTGCCGTTTTTGCCTTGTTCAGTTCCTGTCTGGCTACACCCAGCTCTTCTTCGGCCTTTTCTCCGGTTCTTCCTTCCTCATCTGATACAAGAGCTTTCAGCTTTGCCTCTGCGGCAGCCAGCAGCTGCTGACT
>JAZLHS010000184.1:0-13907 GCA_045616885.1 Selenomonadaceae bacterium
AGCAAAGACCAGCATATTCACTTAATTATTTAACTCCTGTTCAGTACCGTGAGTTGCATTGTGCGAATGCTGCTGGCTAATGTTAATTTTCCCGTGAATAAAATTTGTACCCTTTGTGTCTAAAATATCTTGACTAGTGCAACCACCGTCTGTCGACGGTCCCCCGCCCTTGAAAAGGCCGGACAAGGGGAGCTGAAAGACAAACTCGCCTCTGTCCTTAAAAGGGTGGACTAAGGCATCGCCTAATTGCTATCGGGGGTGAGGTTGACATGTCTTTTTACAGAAAGGAGACGGCGATGAGAAGAGCTACATTCACACTGGTGTCGATAGTGTTCGTTTTATCTCTGCTGATGACTGACGGAGCAGCAGATGTGACGAAGGCTGACTCTTTCACCTGGCCGACAATCACGAACAGCGCGGCGGACAATCACGGAAAGCACACTGCCCCGCCGCCGGGAAAGCCGGATAAGCGTAAGTGGCAGGGAACAACGACGAAGAAATAAGCCGGAGGAAGCGCTTTGGCAAAGGATTATAAAAAACTGGCGGAAGATATTTTCGCCATAGTCGGACCGCAGGATAATATTGTCACCGCGGCCAACTGTATGACCAGACTGCGGCTAACCCTTAGGGAGCAGCCGGAGGGCTGCGCGGAGCAGCTGAAAAAGATAGCCGGTGTTCTGGGGACAGTAGTGGGTGATGACGGCGAGCTTCAGATTGTACTGGGGCCGGGTCACGCCAAGAAGACGGCGGATGAGTTCAGAGGACTGCTGACAACAGCGGGCGAGTCACCGGAGCAGAAAAAGCAGGAAGGGCAGGCTGAGCAGTCAGCGCAGACAAAACATCCGGAGCAGTCCAAAGACGCCGAGGCTCAGGCCGGGGCAACAAACAAGCCGGCCTACGAGAAACCGAAAAAGCCTGATACAAGCTTTCACCGCAGTATAAAGCGGATGGGAAACATATTCTTGCCGCTGATACCGCTGTTTGTAGGCTGTGGTCTGCTGAGCGGTATCACGATGATACTGAGAGCCGGCTGGCCGGAGCTGACTTCCGGGACAATCTTTCAGCTGCTGAGTGTCTTGGCTTCAGTAGCAGGTGCTTCACTGAGTATATTGACCGGTGTTTTGACGGCGAAGGAATTCGGCGGCTCGCCCATGCTGGGCGGTGCCCTCGGAGCATTTCTGTCCAGTCCGGCGCTGGCGCAGATATCTTTCGGC
Organism: Selenomonadaceae bacterium; assembly: GCA_045616885.1. Classification (GTDB taxonomy): domain Bacteria; phylum Bacillota; class Negativicutes; order Selenomonadales; family Selenomonadaceae; genus RGIG250. The sequence goes on from JAZLHS010000184.1 coordinate 1,215, forward strand.
GGTGAGCTCCTTCAGCCAGGACGGGGCGGTGTCATCGCTGTGTTGCTGACTGCCTTCTTCGGCGCAGAGCTGGAGAAGCGACTGCGGAAGGTGATACCGGCTTCGCTTGATTTGCTTCTTACGCCGCTGCTGACATTGGCCATAAGCGGACTGGCGGCGATTGTTGTCCTGCAGCCTGCCGGTGGGATGTTGTCTCGCTGGATTTATCAGGCGGTGACGGGACTCCTGTCGCAGGGGGGAGCGGTGGCCGGGTTTATCTTGGGCGGTCTGTGGCTGCCGGTAGTAATGCTGGGGCTTCACCACATCCTGACGCCTGTCCACATGGAGCTGATAAATCTGCTGGGGGTAACGCCTCTCCTGCCGATACTGTCTATGGCCGGAGCCGGACAGGTGGGAGCGAGCGCGGCTCTCTACCTTCGGATGAAGGATGCCGATTTGCGGCAGCGAATTGCTACCGGTCTGCCGCTTGGTCTGATGGGCATAGGGGAGCCTCTTATCTACGGTGTGACGTTGCCGCTTGGTCGGCCGTTTATCACCGCCTGTCTGGGCGGTGCCTGCGGCGGAGCGGTGATTGCCGCTTGCGGCGTTGGGTCGGTGGCCATCGGGATATCCGGACTGCCGGGGACGGTTATAGCCAGTGATTGGGCAGGATACCTTATGGGGACTGTTACTGCTTACGGAGCAGGATTCTTGCTGACGTTGGCTTTTGGAATAACGAAACAGAAATAAAAAAGAGACGGCGTAGCCGTCTCTACATTAATGTAACGCTAAAAGGCATGATTGTCTGTAAAGAAACCATTATGAACGCCGGTACTTGGCGATATGCGAGTAAGCATACGATGCATGAGCCTAGTACCGCTGTGTGAATAAATGAGCGAAAGCGGGTTTTGTCAGACAATCATGCCGTCTGTTTTATAGGAACAATTTTGCCTTTGCCAGTCTGTCGGCGGCGTCCTTCAGGGCGTCGGCAGTCTGGACGAGAGCCATGCGGACGAAGCCCTCGCCGGAGGGGCCGAAAGCACTGCCCGGGGTGACCAGCACGCCGCTCAGATTGAGCATATCGATGACGAAGGTCTCGGAGCCGTTCTCCATAGCGGCGTATTTGGCCGGAATCGGAGCCCAAGCGAACATGGAGCCGGCTGGAGTATCCATCTGCCAGCCGACTTTGGCGAAGCTGTCTACCAGCACATTGCGGCGTTCCTCGTAGGCGGCACGGGTGGTGGCGACACAGGACTGGTCGCCTGTGATGGCAGCGATAGCGGCCTTCTGGATGGGCAGGAACATACCGTAGTCGATGTTTGACTTCAGGGTGGCGAGATATTTCACTATCTCCGCCTTGCCGAGGCAGAAGCCGATGCGGGCACCGGCGAGGCCGTAGGTCTTGGACAGGGAGTTGAACTCGATACCCACATCCATTGCTCCCGGCACAGCCAGGAAGCTACCGCAGGTGACGCCGTCGAAGACCAGCTCACTGTAGGCATTGTCGTGAAGGACGACGATGTCATACTTCTTGGCAAATTTCACTAGGTCTTCGTACCAGGCGAGAGGGGCAGTGGCGGCAGTCGGGTTGTTTGGGTAGGATACCAGCATAAATTTTGCCCTGCGGGCATCCTCTTCGTCGATGGCGGCGAAGTCGATGAGATATTTATTCTCACGCTTCATGGGCATATACACGAGACGGACGCCGGCCAGCTTCGGCCCATCGGCGAATACCGGGTAGCAGGGGTCCGGTACCAGCATTGTGTCACCCTCGTCCAGCAGGGAGAGAGCGATGTGGCCGAGGCCGTCCTGAGAGCCCAGCAGGGAGCATATCTGGGTGGCCGGTTCCAGCTTCACCTCGTAGCGGCGGGCGTACCAGTCGGCCACTGCCTGACGCAGCTCGGTGGTGTCGCTGATGGCGTAGAGATAGTTCTCCGGCTTCAGCACCTCACGGCTCATTACCTCCATGACGTGAGCCGGCGGCGGGATATTGGGAGCACCGATTGACAGGTCGATGATGGACTCTCCGGCGACGATTTTTTCTTTTTTCATGGCGGCGAGACGGGCGAATACGCCTTCGCCGAATACTTTCATGCGATTTGCGGGCTGCATAATCTTCCTCCATTATTCAATCAGATGCTACTTATAATAATAATGAAGAAAAAACTTGTCAAGATAAAGGACAATCTTGGTTGCTTTTGGGGAATTTGATTGAAAAATGGTAATTTATGCAGTGGGTGTTTATAAAAATGCAATGTTGATTTTTCTGTGATAATTTTGAATAAATCAAAGATTAATATATCATATAGGGCAGATGTCAGAGATTTTTAGTAGGTTTTTGAAAAATTGTACACGGAATTTTGCAAAAATGTGTTGATTTATTTTGAGATATGGGATATATTAAGCATAGAGTTTATACAGCTGAAATTTATAAAAATTCAGATTAAACCGTAATGAGGCGGCAGCAGGAGTATCTTGCTGTCGCTATGTTGTATAGAGCATCGAAAAGATGAGCAATATTTAAGGGAGGGAGACAGATGGCAGAATTTACCATCAAGACGGCCCGTTGCAAAGGCTGCGGAATCTGCGTGGCATTTTGTCCCAAGCAGGTACTGGAGGTAGATGAGCTGGGCAAGGTGCAGGTAGTAAATAAAGAGGCCTGCATCGTCTGCGGACAGTGCGAGCTGCGCTGCCCGGACTACGCTATATTTGTTGACAAAGGAGGGGCCACCGCATGAGAAAGGCAACATTGATGCAGGGCAACGAGGCAGTTGCTCTCGGTGCCATTGAGGCCGGTGTCCGCTTCTTCGGCGGTTATCCGATTACCCCGTCTACCGAGATTGCAGAGAAGATGGCAGAAATGCTGCCGACTGTAGGCGGCAAGTTCGTCCAGATGGAGGACGAGATTGCCAGTATCGGTGCAGTGCTGGGTGCCAGTCTGGCCGGCTCCAAGGCTCTGACCGCTACCAGCGGCCCGGGCTTCTCCCTGAAGCAGGAGCTCATCGGCTATGCCTCCGAGGCAGAGATTCCTGCTGTTATCGTTGATGTCCAGCGTGTAGGCCCGGCTACCGGCCAGCCCACCAGCCCGGCTCAGGGCGACGTGATGCAGGCTCGCTGGGGCACTCACGGTGACCATCCCATGATTGCTATTTCTCCGTGGACTGTCCGGGAGTGCTTCGATATGGGTATCGAGGCTGTAAATCTGGCTGAGCGGTTCCGTCAGCCGGTCATCCTCCTGATGGATGAGATTGTCGGTCATCTCCGTGAGCGTGTAGAGCTGCCGGAGAAGGAGGATATCGTAGTTTATCCCCGCCGCAAGCCGAAGAAGACCCGTGAGGAAGGCTATCAGCCATACGCTGTAGGAGATGACCTTGTGCCGGATGTAGCTGACTTCGGTACCGGCTACCGCATCCATGTCACCGGCCTTATCCACGATGAGACCGGCTTCCCCTCCGGCAGTCCGGTGGTCACGAAGAAGGCCATTGACCGCCTCCATCAGAAGATAATGATTGCCAAGGATGAGGTCATCAAGACCGAGTCCCTGCTGCTGGATGATGCCGAGTATGCTGTTGTCGCCTTTGGCGGCACGGCTCGTACTGCCTATCAGGCTGTCCTCGATGCCCGGAAGAAGGGCGTGAAGATTGGCATGCTCCGTCTCCGGACCATCTGGCCCTTCGCTTCTGACGCTGTCTATGAGGTGGCACAGAAGGTAAAGGGTATCCTCGTGCCTGAGCTGAACTACGGTCAGCTGGTAGGCGAGATTGAGCGGGCGGCCAAGGGTGCCTGCCCGGTAGAGCTTCTGGCAAAATACAACGCCGAGATTTTCACCCCGGCGGAGATTGAAGAAGCCATTATGGCCATGGTAGGAGGTAACAAGTGATGGAAAGAAGCTTTGAAAAATATTTCCGCCAGAACCGCCTGCCCCATATGTGGTGCCCCGGCTGCGGCAACGGTATCGTTACCAAGGCTGTCATCATGGCAATAGAGAAGGCCGGTTTCACTCAGGACAATACCGTTATCGTTTCGGGTATCGGCTGCTCATCACGTGCCAGCGGCTACATGGACTTTGATACCCTTCACACCGCTCATGGCCGTGCCATTCCCTTCGCTACAGGCGTCAAGCTGGCTAATCCCGACCTGAATGTCATCGTTCTCACCGGAGACGGCGACTGCACCGCTATCGGCGGCAATCATTTCATCCACGGCTGCCGCCGCAATGTGGATCTCACCGTCGTTCTCTTTAACAATAATATTTACGGCATGACCGGTGGTCAGGCATCTCCCATGACTCCCACCGGCAAGAAAGCCACCACCGCTCCCTACGGAGCAATTGACCGTCCCTTTGACGCCTGCAGGCTGGCCGAGGCTGCCGGTGCTACCTATGTAGCTCGCAGTACCGCTTTCCATGTCCAGCATTTGGCCGATATGATTAAGGGCGGGCTTGACAGTCACGGCTTCTCCTTTATCGAGGCCATGTGCCAGTGCCCCACCGCTTTCGGTCGCAACAACAAGATGGCTGACCCGGCCAAGATGATGATGGCTCTCCGTGACGGCGTCATGATGAAGGCCGCCTGGGACAAGCTGCCGGCTGAGAAGCAGGCGGAGAAGTTCCCCATCGGCGTTCTGTATCAGCATGAGTACATCGACTACGCAAAGGCCTACGATACGGTCATTGAGAAGGCAGGTGGCAGAGCATGAGTGAAATGAGATTTTCCGGCTCCGGCGGTCAGGGTGTCATTACCTGCGCCATTATTCTGGCTCAGGCGGCTGTTGCCGAGGGAAAGAATGCTATCCAGTCTCAGGCCTATGGCCCTGCTGCCCGCGGCGGTGCATCCAAGGCTGAGGTAGTCATCAGTGAAGATGCTATCTATCATCCCCATGTCGAGGCTCCGGACTTCGTCCTGGCCATGACTCAGGAGGCGGCTGATAAATATTGGCATGATTTGAAGGAAGACGGTCTCCTTCTCCTTGATGAGAGACTGGTACCGAATCCGCCGGCATTCGCCAATACCGTTCGCATTCCTATCACCCATATCGCTGTCACTGAGATAGGCAAGGCACTCTTTGCTAATATCGTTGCGCTGGGTGCAGTCGTTCGTCTCACCGGAGCTGTCAGCTATGATGTGGTCGCCAAGTGCGTGGCTGACCGCGTCCCGCCCGCTACTGTAGAGGCGAATATGAAGGCTCTGAAGGCTGGCTACGATGCAGCCGATGCGCTGGTGAAGTAAAATTAAAATACCTTAATGCAAATCCACCGTAACATGATTGATTAGAAAACCGTTTATGTACCGTTGCGTGTATAACCGAGCGGAAGCGTGTTTTCGTTTAATCAATGTTACGGTGGTTCGTTATTTGTATATAAAACTAATGCGGCATTACTGTCTGACAGAAACTCACTTGCGTTCATAAATTGTTTCTTTACAGGCAGTAGCGCCGCATATTTTACATTAAGGTAATGACGGCTTTGCCGTCTTTTTTACTACAGCTTTGCCGCGACTGATGGGGCGATTTCCTTCAAAGGAATCATTACGAAGTCGCGGTTTTTCATATCCGGATGAGGGATGACGAGGTCAGGCTCGTTGACCGTGAGGTCATCGTAAAGGAGAATGTCAAGGTCGATGTTCCGCTCGCCCCAGCGGCGGGTGCGGACACGGCCCATTTTGTTCTCGATGCTTTGCAGGGTAGTGAGGAGCTCTCTGGGGGACAGGTCAGTCCAGATACGGCAACACCCATTGAGGAAGTCCGGCTGGTCAGTGACGCCGTAAGGCTTCGTCTCCATGAAGGAGGACAGCTTCTCTAGAATAATGTGAGGCTCGCGGACGAGATGGAACAAAGCGGTGGTAATATTCTGCCGACGGTCGCCTAGATTGGAACCGAAGGAGATATATGCAGTTGCCATAGTAATTCTCCTTAATAAAAATAACAGAACGGTATTGCTGTTGCACCCGTTCTGTTATATAATCTCTGAGGGGTCATACCCCAAAGGTCACCAGTATATGGTAGGCGGTGCTCCTCTTATCAATAGATTGAAAAATCTAAAGATAGGAGGTGATACTCGTGCTGACAGTCGAATTGTTTATCAGTATTATTTCGTTAGTACTGACCAGCATTTGTCTTGGTCTTGCATTGGCATCAAGAAAACACTAAGACCGCCCAAGCTTCCAAATTGTACGGTCTTAAGTGACAAATGACGAGGGGCACCGTCTACCGGTGGCCTTTTTCTATTTGCATTATATCATCGCTATTTGCAGATTTCAAGCACTGACATAATGTATTTTACTTTAGTATAGCCTCGGTGACGCGGATCGCCCGGAGGTTTGCTGCTACATCATGGACGCGCACCATGTGAGCCCCGGCGTAGACGGCGGCACAGCTGGTGGCGACAGTGCCCTCCAGTCTTTCCTCCGGCGGCAGTCCCCCCAGTACCTGTCCGATGACGGTCTTGCGGGAGGCGGCTAGCAGGACGGGATAGCCGTAGGCGGTGAGACTGCTGAGATTTCTCATGAGGGTGAGGTTCTGTTCTGTGTTCTTGGCGAAGCCGATGCCCGGGTCGAGGATTATCTTGTCCTTGCCTACGCCTCGCTCGGTAAGTATCTCGGCTCGCTGAACGAGGTACTGGGTCACCTGGTCGGTGATGTTGTCGTAGCTGGTATTTTCGGCGTTCATCATGTCGGCAGGAGTGCCCCGCATGTGCATGAGGATGATGGGAGCGCCGCTTTCTGCGACCAAATCAGCCATATTGGGGTCTTTTTCCATCGCGCTGATGTCGTTGATGATATCAGCTCCGGCGGCGAGAGCTTCCCGGGCGGTGTCGGCACGGTATGTGTCCACGGAGATGATTGCCTCGGGGAAGTGCTGGCGTATCAGTCGGACAGCCGGGATGAGGCGGCGGCGTTCTTCCTCACCGTCGATGGAGGCGGAGCCGGGACGGGTGGACTCGGCACCAAGGTCGAGAATGGCGGCGCCATCCTTCAGCATTTTTTCGGCTGTGGCTATGAGCAGTTCTTCGTCGTTTACTCGGCTGCCGCTGAAAAAGGAGTCGGGGGTCACATTGATGATGCCCATGACTGCCATCTGCTCATAGGTGATGGTGCGTCCGTCGGCAAGGGTGGTCAGGGGAGCAGCTTCGTTTTGCTGCTTTTCATTAGCCGGGGCCAGCTGCTTCAGCATGTCCTGCAGCTGCTGACCGACGGCCGGAAGACCAAAGTAGGGCATGGCTGCGATTTTCGCCGCGAGGCGGCGGTACTGCCGGGCAGTGGCCAGCATGAGGATGTTGCATGTGTCTACAGCGCAGTTGACACAGCCTCTGGGGGTCACAGCGTCGCCGCCGGCGGACAGAAGCTCCTGCTTGATGATGTTGGCGGCCGGGGTGCGGACATCGGTGATTTTTATAGGCAGTATTTCCGCTTTGGCATTAAAAATCGGCAGGCTTGCCTCGTCGGCACCGATTGATTTGATGGCTTCCGAAACCGATGCAGTTGGAAGGCTGATAAGAAATGGAGCGGCGTTCATTAGATTTCCTCTCCGCGATAAACACATCCGCTGGTCTTTGTCTCCCAGACCTCGATTTCCGAGAGGCGGCTGTGGTCGGTAGCTACCAGCTCTTCCAGCTCCCGCCAAACATATATGGCGATGTTCTCGGCGGAGGGGCAGGGGAGGAAGTCGTTGAGACAGCTGTGGTCGAATTTTTCGATGATGCGCTCGTTGACGATGCGCTTGAGCTTGATGAAGTCGAAGACCATGCCTTCTTCATCGGGGGCGCCGTCTACCTTCACGTTCAGCAGGTAGGTGTGACCGTGGAGGCGCTCGCATTTGCCCTCGTAGGAGGGGAGGTAGTGGGCGGCGTCAAAGGAAAATTTCTTTATGATTGTCATTTGTAACTCCTGTTTATAATCGACCGCTAAACAGTACATGACGAAAACTCGCTTGCGCTCGATTATCTTACATACCTGTTTCGGGTGAAATTACATAAAGGTGTGAACCTCATCCGTCTCGCTTCGCGAGCCACCTTCTCCAAAGGAGAAGGTCTTTACCCTCCCCACTGGGGAGGGGGGACCGGCGAATGCCGGTGGGTGAGGTGGATATATAAATCAGTGCATTGCAAGAGTAGAAAGTATTTTCAGCCTAGCCTGCGCAATCTTTACCAGATCGGCAGGCTGATACTTCATGTATACATTGCCCAGTCGGCTGTTGAAGTCCTTGCCGTAGCCTTCCGGGTCGGCGGCAGCACTGAGAGCGTGCTTTTTCAGCAGCCCCCAGAAGTCGCCGGTAAGCTCGTACTTTCCAACTTCGTTCTTCACGCTGGCTTGACGCATGGACAGGAGAATATTCAGCTTGGAGTCCACCAGATAGAGGTGGATGACCTCGTCGGCGAGAGACTTCTCCGTGGGCATGTGCTCCTTGGCTACCATGTGGACGGCCAGCGGAGCGTCGCCCCAGCCATCCTTGAATATGCCGTCTATCTTGTAGAGCAGCAGCATGACGCCGTCTACCTCGGCCAGAGCCAACTCTATATCGCCGGTGCGGAAGGCCTCGTGGGCGATGACATCGGTGCGGGAAAGCTGGAGGATGAACATGGCGCCGTTGGCGTCTACCTGAAACAGTCCGCCGTCGCCGCGGGCAGCGATAGGCAGGGGAAATGTCTCGCCTACCTCGAAGTTTGTATAGCTCATGGAAATTCTTACCTCATTTCAGTATCAAGCAGACCTAAATCATTTGATAACAACAGGTCATCATGATATAATTAACTTGTATTTTTATGTCTTCAATCAGTGGTTTACAAGTCAGTGATTAACTGATTATACCACATTCAGCAAATGGGGAAAAGGAAATCAGATGAGTGAGCAGGAAAAAACGCCGTCCCTGACGGCAACCAAGGGGCGTCGCCTCACAGTGGCGATATTCGGCCGGGTGAATGCCGGCAAATCATCGCTGATGAATCTGCTCACCGGTCGTCAGCAGTCAATAGTCAGCGCGATGCCGGGCACTACTACCGACTCGGTAGAGAAGGCGATGGAGCTTTTAGACATCGGGCCGGTGCTGTTTATCGACACGCCGGGCATTGCTGATGATACGGAGCTGGGCAGCCTGCGCCGTCAGTCTACAGAGCAGAGCATCAGTCGGGCGGATATTGCCCTGCTGCTGTTCTCCGGCTGGGAGACGGCGGAGGAGCTGAAGCTGGCCGGTCGTCTGGCGGCGGCCGACACTCCCATCATCCCCATCGTCAGTCGGGCTGATACCTATTCTGACGGCGGCAGTCACTTCGCCGCTGTAGTAGATGAGCGCCTGACTGAGGCGCATATCCCCCATCGGACGCCTGTGCTCGTCAGCAGTCGAGATGACGAGCAGCAGGGCTATCCGGGGAGAGACGCTATATTTGCTGCATTGAAGACTATCGGCACAGCGGTAATGACCCAGAGCAATCTGCCCCTCACGAGGGGCCTGTGTCAGTCCGGCGATACTGTCCTGCTGGTAATGCCTCAGGACAAGGAAGCGCCGGTGGGGCGGCTCATTCTGCCTCAGGTGGAGACCATAAGGGAACTTTTGGACAAAGATGTGACTATCATCTCCACCACTGTCGAGGGATTGCCCCGGTCTCTGGCGGCACTTAGAGAGCCGCCGACGCTCATCATTACCGACTCTCAGGCCTTTGCCGCTGTCCGGCCGCAGGTACCGGCATGGACGAAGCTCACCTCCTTCAGTATCCTCTTTGCGGCGCAGAAGGGAGACCTTGCCTACTTTGTTGAGTCGGCGCGAAAAGTCCTGCTGGCCAAAGAGGGGCTTAGAAAGGGAGCAAAGCTAGTTATCGCTGAGGCCTGTGCCCATGTGCCGGTAAATGAAGACATCGGTCGGGTGAAGATTCCGAAGCTGCTGACGAAGAAATTCGGCAGTGATTTCACGGTAGAGTTCGTGAACGGACGGGATTTCCCCGACAGTCTGGCCGACTGCGACCTGATCATCCACTGCGGTGCCTGTATGTTCAACCGCAAGCTGGTCATGAGCCGGGTGGCTATGGCAAAGAGCGGCCCCAGGCCGGTGCCCATGACCAACTATGGCATCGCTATCGCCGCTCTCACGGGAATACTTGATGACGTGGTATTCCCGACGGAGTAAATTATGAAAAGACCGGCAGCAAGCCAACGAAAACATGCTCTCTGCGACTCCCTAAGCTCTGCCGTCGTTACACTCGGCAATCGCTAAGGTCGCATGCATGACACTCACTAAATTCGTCCTTCACTTCGCTCGGACTTATTAAGTGAGTTAGTCTGGCTCTGTTATCCCTCGTAGCGGTACTAGGCTCTGCAAGTATTTCATATTGCAATCGCCAAGTACCGACGGGGATAAAAGGTTTTTTTGCTTGCTGTCGGAATGATTGCTCTTAAGGAGAAACAATGGCTCTTACAACTGAGGCCCGCAGCCGCATCACCGCACAGATAGACGCCCTGAAGAAGCGGCTGCCCCTTGACTCCAATGACCTCGACTACGAGACCCACTTAAAGACCATTCGCCAGCTGCAGCGCATTCTCGACAGCGATGCAGTCAGGGCGAGAACTGAGGAAAAAATGAAGCAAGAATCTATGGGTGCCATCGACACCCTCATCAGCCGCTATCCCGTGCTGGAAGTCTGCCGGGACAGCGTTGCTGCTGCCGCTGAGGCTATCATCACAGCCTATAAGAACGGCGGCAAGGTCATCACCTGCGGCAACGGCGGCAGTGCCTCCGACGCAGAGCACATCGTCGGCGAGCTGATGAAGGGATTTTTGAAGAAGCGGCCGGTTCCCGCAGACTTCTCTGGGAAGCTGGCTCAGACGGCGTCTGCTCATGCAGAGTACCTGACGAAGAATCTCCAGCAGCCGCTGGCGGCAGTATCGCTGGTATCCGGCGTGGCTCTGCCCACTGCCTTTGCCAACGATCAGGCGCCTGACTTGGTCTTTGCCCAGCAGGTGTACGGCATCGGCCGGGCCGGAGACGTGCTTATCGCCATTTCTACCAGCGGCAACAGCACCAATGTTATCTACGCTGTTGAGCTGGCTAAGGCATTGGGTATCACCACCGTGGCCCTTACCGGGAAGTCCGGCGGCAAGCTGAAGGATATTGCCGATATCACCATCGCCGTACCGGACGATGAGACATACCGTATTCAGGAGCTTCATCTGCCTGTGTATCATGCCCTGTGCATTGCGGCAGAGGCAGAATTTTTCCCGGAATAATACTCGCTGTGTATCAATGGATATCTAAGGGAGCCCGACACTATGGATGGATCGAACATTGATCAGCTGACCGTGCTGCAGGAAGCCGCTGAGAGCGGCGATCCGGTAGCCGCCTACAACCTTGGCGTAATCAGTGAAGATGAGAACCGCATCGATGAAGCGATGCGCTGGTACCGGGCAGCAGCCGAGGCTGATGACCCGGATGCCGCTACGAATCTGGCCAATCTTCTCATCAAGGAAGCAGAACGAGTCATGGACGAGGCTCATAGCTGGCTGGCAAAAGCCGCAGCTGCCGGTCAGGTTCAGGCTCAGTTTACGCTGGGCACCATGAATCAGCATGGTCATGGGACGACCGTGAGCATTCCTTCCGCCATCCGGTGGTATACCGAGGCCGCCCATCAGGGCATGGCCGACGCTCAGCTGGAGCTGGCAAAGATATACTACAACGGTGACAACGGCGCAGTGGACTACACCTCAGCTCGTCACTGGCTGGAAAAGGCAGCCCTGCAGGGCATTGCCGAGGCTCAGTTCGGTCTGGGGATGCTCTATTACGAGGGCAAGGCCTGTTTAGTGGACATGGAGCGGGCTATTGACTGGTTCGAGATGGCCTCCGCCTCCGGCTACAGTCCGGCTGACAATACCCTCGGCCATATTTACGAATCAGAGGAAAGCGGACCCCATTACGACGTGTCACAGGCGGTAGTTCACTACGAAAAGGCAGCCCAAAGCGGAGATGTCATTGCCATGATCAGCTTGGCTGACCTCTATGGCAGCAAGGATCTACCCATAGCTGATCAGGATAAATCTCTCTACTGGTACAACAAGGCCGTCATGAGCAGCGCTGCTGCCGTCGGTACTGATGATATTATGAGCGAGGCCCCCGAAAAAATTGAATAAGTAAGGAATCATCGATTCCTTAACTGCAACCACGAGGATAGAATATGGCAGCAGTTTACGCGGTGCGTGTCGGGAACACGCCCGGTATTTATTATGACATCGGCGAGTACGAAGCCCAGCTCAATGGGTATCCGGGCGCCGAAGGAAGAAAGTTCAAAACAGAGGCAGAGGCTCGCCGATGGCTGGCGGGCGAAGAGATAGATAAAAAAGGAATCTACGCCGTCCGCCGAGGCCGGGTGCCGGGCATTTACTACAGTCTCTCCGACTGCGATGCTCAGGTCAGAGGCTTTGAAGGAGCCGAGTGCAAGAAGTTCAGCGACATTGAAGCCGCCGAGAAATATCTAAACAAGCGGCGGAAGAAGAAAAATCGCCACGGCGAAGGCGAGGCGGAGCTGGCAAAGATAGCTGCAGAGGAAAAACAGGCAGCGGCAGCTCCTCGCCGTCAACTGCCGGAGCGGGTGAAGCGGACGCCGTCCAGAGAATTCGGTGCCTCGGCGGCAGGAGGGAAGCCTCTCTCCGTCAGCCGACGCATGAAGCGCCATCCCGGTGCGGTCAGTCCCCTCTCCGGAGAGCATGATGCCTATGATAAGGCATATACCGGTGCCGC
>JAZLHS010000185.1:0-21700 GCA_045616885.1 Selenomonadaceae bacterium
CTGGTTGATGAGGCTGTGGCTGCGGTAGGAGCAAAGGATCCCAAAGACATGGGCAAGGTCATGAAGGAGCTCATGCCGAAGGTCAAGGGTAAAGCCCATGGCAAGCTGGTCAACCAGCTGGTCAAGGCAGCAATTGGCTAAACAGAATAGGCTGTTTTGACAAACAAAAGATTAACGAGTCTTGCTTTATTGCGAGGCTCGTTTTTTTGCGCCTTTTTGTCTGCTGTGGATACGGTGAATTAATTTTAGGGTGAATTTTTGTAAATTTTTTGCCAAAATTCACCCTAAAATTCTGACAGATGCACAGATAAAATAAAAGCAAAGGCAACAAGAAAGTGTACTATATTGTAACAGGATTTTTGCTAAAAAACATAAAAGAGGATAGCCTGCCACAGGAAGTGACAAACTATCCTCTTTTATCGTGCAATCCCTTATTCCACAAGGATTTTTATCATCTCTTGCACAAGGAAAATGAATAAAAAGCAAGTATGAAAGAATGAAGTTTAGTGGTATAATTTTAAGTCAGCAGAGACTTACAAGAAGGTACACCTTTTTGTAAATTTTGCTGATAAGTGTGCCGGATTACCTCGTATAAAGACGGTTGATTGTTTAAGGTTGTCTGAAAGGATATAGAGATGTTATTTAATTCATGGGCATTTGCAATTTTTTTGCCAATTGTATTTGTGCTGTATTGGTGCTTACCTCACAAATATCGGTGGGGTGTATTGCTGATGTCTAGCTATTATTTCTACATGAGTTGGAACCCTAAATATGTGTTGTTGATTTTTTTGACTACCTTTGCGGCCTACTTGGCAGGAAGACTGTTGGAGCATGAGAACAATGAAGGTAGGCGTAAATGCATTGTAGCAGTAACATTGGTGCTTTGTCTGGGAATACTTTTTATATTCAAGTATTACAATTTCTTCTCAGAAAACTTAGTGCACATATTGCAACTTGTGTCAATACAAATGCACCCAATTACGCTAAATCTTCTACTGCCGGTGGGCATTTCATTCTACACATTCCAAACGTTGAGTTATGTGTTGGATGTATATAAACGCAAAGTGCCGATAGAGCATCATTTTGGAATCTTTGCAACCTTCATTTCCTTTTTTCCTCAGTTGGTGGCAGGTCCAATTGAAAGAACAGAAGATTTATTGCCGCAGATACATAAAGAAAAGGTCTTTTCATATGAACATGCTGCTAGTGGTTTGCGCCTAATGGCGTGGGGTTTTTTTAAGAAGTTGGCAATAGCGGATGTTTTGGCAATCTATGTTGATGCTGTATACGCATCACTTGATAAGTGCGCTGGAATTGACTATCTTTGCGCAATCGTGTTTTTTACGATACAGATTTATTGCGATTTTTCGGGATATTCAGATATTGCGATTGGAACAGCAAGATTGTTAGGAATAGAGTTAATGACGAATTTCCACAGTCCTTATTGTGCTACATCGGTGAAAGAGTTTTGGAGCAGATGGCATATATCTTTGTCCACTTGGTTTCGCGACTATCTTTATATACCGCTTGGCGGAAATCGCGGCTCAAAATTGAACCATTATTTTAATATTATGCTGACTTTTTTAGTGAGTGGCTTGTGGCATGGTGCGAATTGGACTTTTATTTTATGGGGAGGAATGCACGGGGCCGCGTTGGTTTTGGAGAATTGCTTTAACAAATGCTTTGCATATAAAGGTCGCTTAGGTAAAATCGTTAGTGGGATAACAGTTTTTATATTTTGTAATATTGCATGGATTATGTTTCGTGCATCCAGTGTGAACGATTTCTGTCTGATTATCTCGAATTTGTGGGGCAGCTTGGGAAATTGGGCAGAGTTTAGGAAGAGTACAATTGGGTTAAATGCCTCGGTTTTGCGTGGAATAATGTGGCCGATTGCTATTTTGATGCTATATGACTTTGTGTCAGTTAAAAATGATGTGCTAAAATGGCTTGCGATGCGTAATTTTATTGTTCGCTGGACAGTTTATTTGATGATTGTGTTTTATACTATTTTGAAGATGCCTTTGCAAAATTCGAGCTTTATTTATTTCCAGTTTTAGTAAAGGATGGCATCAGAAATGCGTAAATTTATAATTAAGTGCGGGGGATTCTTTTTGATTGTCTATACGGTGATTGTTTCATTAAATTACAGGATAGACCCCGCAAATTTGTTTCATGCTTCTATAGTTGAGAAAATGGTGTCACTGTTAAATGCAGGAAAGATAATTGAATCTCCGGGCGATTTGGATGAAGGATTGTTCAAACTGGAAATGATTAAAAGTATGCAGAGAACGCCGGAGACGGTGGTGATTGGTTCGAGTCATGTTATGTATGAGCCTTGGCCATTTGAAAATTGTTTTATTGCTGGATTGTCAGGTGCATATCTGGGTGACTATTATGCTATTGTTGGTATACTGGAAGAATATCAACGGTTACCGAAGCATATTGTAATTGGAGCTGACCCATGGGCGTTTATGACAAAGGCGGAAAATGGCAGACATAAATCAATAAATGAATATGCATTGAGGTTATTGGACAGAGTTCAAGGAAATAATCAGGATGTTGGGGAAAAAAGCCGGCAGGATAAATTCTATAAGTGTAGAGAATTGTTTTCCTTTGCTTATTTTCAGGCATCGTTTAAGAAGATGCGGAGTGATGGGATGATGGAAACAGTGAAGGAAGATAGCCGAGAGATAGTCGTTGTCGATAATGCAGAAGTTGAAAGGAAAACCAAAATTATGCCAAATGGCAGATATATTTTCTCAGAGGGTGGTTTTAAGTCAATTCAAGAAAACAAGAACTCGGCAGATGCAGCAATCAGAAGTCAGCAGATATATCAGCTTGGCTCTGGTTTCTCTGATTTGCAGACAGATAATTTGGCTCAATTTGAAGATTTAGTAGTATATCTAAAAAGGAAAGGGATAACGATTGATTTATACCTGCATCCCTGGTACCCGTCTGTGTATAAACATTTCTGTGAAAATGAAAAATACTCAGGTGTATTAAAAACGGAAGAATATTTGCGTGACTTAGGAAAGAAATATGATGTGGTGGTACATGGATCATTTAGCTCAGATTTAACTGGTATGAAAGAAGAAGATTATGCGGACTGGTTTCATCTAAAGGCTGATAAAATGTTGGAATGCTATAATGTAATATTACATTAAAAAGTATGGTCTGTTATTTTACATAAAGCGTATGCCAGGACTATGTTGAGGAAAGAATATTTGTCAAATGCAAGTATACAATGGACATTCCTAGATGCGATTGACTTTTTTCTTCCCTGTGTTATGCTATGCAGGTAACTCTGAAGCTGTAGTTGTTTATCAGCGTTTGCATATTACTTTGAAGATTATAGGGGGATTTTACAATGTCTATGGCAGCAAGTCATGCAGCTAACAAGAAGCTCAGCGATGCAATTTTCGGAGCCAGCGCCGCCTGCCAGGCCGCAGCAGCTAAGGTCGGTGCCGATAAGGTAACCAATGCTACCATCGGGGCTATCATGGATGAGCAGGAGAAGCTCGCCTGCATTCCGACCATTGAAAAGGTTTTCCATGCTCTCCCGATTACCGATGCGATTGCTTATGCACCGATTACCGGTCTGCCGGCTTATCTCGATGCCGCTATGGAGCAGACCTTTTGCGATATGCGTCCGCAGGGTTACACCTCTGCCTGCGTTACTGCCGGCGGTACCGGTGCTGTCCATCATGCTATTGCCAACTATTCCGAAATCGGCGATGAGGTTCTGACCAGCGACTGGTACTGGGGTCCGTACAGCGTTCTCTGTCAGGAGCAGGGTCGCAAGCTGGCGACCTACGAGCTTTTCGATGCTCAGCAGAATTTCAATATCAAGGGCTTCACTGCAAAGGTCGAGGAGCTCCTCGGCAAGCAGGATTCTCTCCTCATGATTATCAATACTCCGGCGCACAACCCGACCGGCTACAGCCTCAGCGAAGAGGATTGGGGTCAGGTCATCGATGTAGTCAAGGCTCAGGCAGCCAAGGGCAAGAAGGTAACTGTCCTCGTTGATATCGCCTACATCGACTATGCCGGTGAGAAGAACGAGACCCGCAAGTTCATGAAGATGTTCGAGGGTATGCCGGAGAATATCATGATTCTCTTCGCCTTCTCCATGTCCAAGGGCTACACCATGTATGGTCAGCGCTGCGGTGCCATCATCGGTCTTTCCCAGTACAAGAATGTTATTGATGAGTTCGCAGATGCTGTGAAGTTCTCCAGCCGTGCTACCTGGTCCAACTGCAACCGTGGTGCCATGACTGTCCTCACCACCATTCAGCAGGACAAGGCTCTGTTGGCTCAGTTTGAGAAGGAGCGCGCTGAGTACTATGAAATCATCAAGCAGCGCGGTGCTATCTTCATGGAAGAGGCAAAGGCCTGCGGCCTCAATGCTCTCCCGTACAAGGCCGGTTTCTTCCTCTCCATCCCCTCTGTCGACCCGGGTGCTGTCTGCGACAAGCTCCACGACGACCTCATCTTCGCAGTACCTCTCAAGAAAGGTGTCCGCGTAGCTGTCTGCGCTGTTTCCATCGCCAAGATGAAGGGCATGGCACAGAAGATAAAGAATGCAATGACTGCTGTCGGTCAGTAATACTTCATAGAACTCTCAATAATCCAAGTGCGATTGTACATCTCACTTGGATTATTTTTTTCAGGAATGCTTTATGAGCAGCAAATTGTTTAAAAGGTTTTGAAGAAAAGCAGGAAAAGACAACGAAAATATAGAATAAAAGATGTTGGATAGGTCTGTCGATTTATCTAAATCGCAAAAGATAAACTCTGCAAGGAGAAAGAGTAGCCGGAGCGAAAGAGAAAAGACCGGCATACATATTTTCGGGGAGGGAAATTTATGAAGATGCAATGTCTGGCGATGATTCTGGCCGGTGGTCAGGGAAGCCGCCTCGGTGTACTGACGAAGTCGGTGGCGAAGCCGGCGGTAATGTTTGGCGGAAAGTACAGAATTATCGACTTTCCGTTGTCAAACTGCGCTAATTCCGGAATTAAAAGAGTGGGCGTACTGACTCAGTATCGTCCGCTGGAACTGAACAATTATCTTGGTACCGGCAGTGCCTGGGACCTTGACCGTCATGAGGGTGGCGTTTTCATTCTGCCGCCTTACGCCAGAGAGAAGGGCGCCGACTGGTATAAGGGAACAGCAGACGCCATATATCAGAATATCAACTTCATTGAGCTGTCGGATCCGGAATATGTGCTGATACTTTCCGGTGACCATATATATACAATGGATTACTCGAAGATGCTGGACAGCCATATTGCCAATGGGGCCGAGGCAACCATCGGCGTTTTTGAAGTTCCTTGGGACGAAGCTCCTCGCTTTGGCATTATGAATACCGATGAGTCCGGTCGCATCACCGAATTTGAGGAGAAGCCGCCTCAGCCGAAGAGCAACCTTGCCTCCATGGGAATATACATCTTCAACAAAGATTTTCTGGTGAAGTATCTGGAAGAAGATGCTGAGAAGGAAAGCTCTAGCCATGACTTCGGCAAGGACATCATCCCCAAGATGCTGGCCGACAAGGCAAAGATGTACTCCTATGCCTATGAAGGCTACTGGAAGGATGTAGGTACTATCGAGAGCCTTTGGCAGGCCAATATGGATTTGCTGGAGGATGAGCCGCCTATTGATACGGACGGTTCCTGGCAGATAAGCTCCAGCAATCTCTCTATGCCGCCGCACTATGTAGGCAAGGAGGCAAAGGTCAGCCGGGCAATGATAAGCGAGGGCGCTCAGATACTGGGCAGCGTCACCGGCTCGGTAATATTCCACGGCGTTCGGGTAGCCCGGAACAGCGAGGTAGATAACTCCGTCGTTATGCCATTTGCAAAGATAGGCGAGGGCGCAAAGGTAGAATATGCCATCATTGCTACGAATGCGGTGGTTGAACCGGGGGCAGTAGTGAAAGGCACGCCCGGAAATATAGCCGTCGTGGCCGAAGGCGAAGTCGTGAAGGCTTCCGGCGTTCAGGGCTGAGGGGAGGAATAGTCATGAAGAATGTATTGGGCATAGTCAGCCTTGTTCAGGATAATTCCAAGATAAAAGAATTTACCGCAAAGCGTCCTATCGGTGCGCTTCCCATTGCCGGCCGCTATCGTCTCATCGATTTCAGCCTGTCCAATCTGGTCAACTCCGGGGTCGACAATGTGGGCATCATGCTGCCGCCTCACTGTCGCTCGCTGCTTGACCATGTACGAAGCGGTAAAGACTGGGATTTGGCCAGAAAGCACAAGGGTCTCATTTATTTGCCGCCTACTATCGATGGTGAGCGCAGCCGCCTTGGCAATATTATGAGCGCCTATGACAATCTGGACTTCGTAAACCAGAGCGAGGAGGAATATGTTCTCCTTGTGGGCGGCGATATCGTTTATAATATGGATTTTACTCCGGTCTTTGACTGTCTCGAAGAATCCGGGGCCGATGTTATCGTGGTCTACACGAAGGCTCGGAGCAATAAGAATGATGCCGGCGCCGTACTGTCCCTCACGCAGGGAACGAATGTGGTAGTAGACATTGCCTTGAAGGCGGCAATCAAGACCGGCGATAATGTGGGACTGGGAATATACCTGATGAAGAAGACGGTGTATAACGATCTGGTCACTGCCGCCTACGAGCATGGCGGAGTAGATTTCCTTCGCGATGCCCTCATGACCATGGGTGACAAATATGTGGCAGTCGGCTATGAGCATAGCGGCTATGCCGTCACCATCGGCTCTACCATGACCTATTATCATGTCAGCATGGAGATGCTGGAGCCAGAGGTCTGGGAAGAGCTGTTCATGGTCGGACGCACCATCTATACGAAGCTGAGAGATAAGGCTCCGGTAGAGTACAAGTCCACCGCTGAGGTAAGCGATACGCTGGCAGCCAACGGCTGTACCATCCGCGGCAAGGTCGACCATAGCGTCCTGTTCCGCGGGGTTGTAGTGGAAGAAGGAGCAGTGGTCAGGAATTGCATCATCATGCAGGATGCGGTCATCAAGGCCGGGGCTCACATAGAGAATGCCATTCTGGACA
This sequence comes from Selenomonadaceae bacterium, assembly GCA_045616885.1. Taxonomy (GTDB): domain Bacteria; phylum Bacillota; class Negativicutes; order Selenomonadales; family Selenomonadaceae; genus RGIG250. The sequence continues at coordinate 7,052 of JAZLHS010000185.1, forward strand.
AGAATGTTGTTATAACAGAAGACAAGCGTCTCAGCGGCGCATTCAACTATCCAATGATAATCGGTAAAGACATTACTATCTAAACTGTCTAACCTTGTTCCTTTATCGGGAGGGAACCTTTTTGACTAATGACGTACAAAGACCACAGATGAGAGATTTTAAGGACAGATTTATAATAACGGCTCGGACTCTGTACGGTCGGGATATAACAGACCTGAGCAAGGAGGAGCTATATCAGACGCTGGCGGCTACGGTGAAGCAGTATGTGTCCGAGAACTGGGTAAAGACCAATCGGGCGTATAAGGATCGGGGCGTGAAGCAGGTCTACTACTTCTCGGTAGAGTTCCTGCTGGGTCGTCTCCTGAACACTAATCTGGTGAATCTGGGAATCAGGCAGGAGGTAGAGGCGCAGCTGAAGGAACTGGGTGTCAGCCTTGATGAGCTGATTCCCGAGGAAAGGGATGCCGGTCTCGGCAACGGCGGTCTCGGCCGTCTGGCGGCCTGCTTTATCGACTCCATGGCATCGCTGGGTCTCCCGGGCAACGGCTGCAGTATCCGCTATCGCTACGGTCTATTCGAGCAGCATATCCTCAATGGCAATCAGGTAGAGATACCGGACAACTGGCTGAAGAATTCCTTCGCGTGGGAATACCGCAAGCCGGATAAGTCTGTTCATGTGCATTTCGGCGGCAACGCCTACATGGTGGCGCAGGAGGACGGCTCCCTGAAGCTGGTGCATGAGGGCGGCTACAAGGTGCTGGCCGTTCCCTATGATGTGCCGGTGGTAGGCTACGACAACTCCACCGTCAATACGCTTCGCCTTTGGAACAGCGAAGTTGACGAAGATTTCCAGACCAATATGGTAATGACCGAGGAGCAGGTAGCGGCCAATCACCAGTACTATGACTCTGTGCAGAATATTACCAAGTTCCTCTATCCCAATGACAATACATACGAGGGCAGAACGCTGCGTCTGGTGCAGGAATACTTCTTTGTCTCTGCCGGAATTCAGAGCATAATCAGCCATCACCTGAAGGAGGGGCTGAAGCCTGTGCAGCTGCCTGACCGGGTGGAGATTCACATCAATGATACGCATCCGGCCCTCTGTGTAGCCGAAATAATGCGTATACTGGTGGATGAGCACGGCTTGGAGTGGGAGACGGCCTGGGAGGCTACCCGCCGCATGATAGCCTACACCAACCACACTATTCTGCCGGAGGCACTGGAGAAGTGGCCGGTGGATATGGTGAAGCGCAATATCCCTCGCATATACATGATAATTGAGGAGATAAACCGCCGCTTCCTCATTGATGTCCGCCGTCGCTATCCCGGTGATGAGGAGCGGGTGAGAGCCCTGTCCATCATACAGGATGACAGCGTTCACATGGCGAGACTTTCGGTGGTGGGCAGCCACAGTGTAAACGGCGTGGCGAAGATACACTCCGAGATTCTCTGTCGGGAGACTATGCGGACCTTCAGTGAGTTCTATCCCGGCAAGTTCAACAACAAGACGAACGGCATTACCCATCGCCGCTGGCTCATCGCGGCCAATCCGCAGCTGGCCGATTTGCTGGATGAGACGATTTCTCCCGACTGGCGCAAGGCACCGGAGCGGCTGGCCGATTTGAAGCCATTTGCCGGGGACAGCTGCTTCCGGGCGAAGCTGGAGCAGGTGAAGAATCGGCGCAAGGATGATCTGGCTGCCTATGTGGCCAGAAACAATGACCTTATCATTGACCCTGATTCGATATTCGATATACAGGTAAAGAGAATTCATTCCTACAAACGTCAGCTGATGAATATTCTTCACATCATGTATCAGTATGACCGCCTGAAGAATGATTCTGAATGCAACATATCACCGGTCACCTATTTCTTCGGTGGCAAGGCAGCTCCCGGCTACTATATCGCCAAAGAGACCATTCGCCTGATAAACGCGGTAGCAAGCAAGGTAAACAACGACCCGCTGGTGAGAGACCGCATGAAGGTCGTATTCCTGGTGAACTTTGGCGTATCGGTTGGTGAGCTGGTATATCCGGCGGCCGATATCAGCGAGCAGATATCCACAGCCAGCAAGGAAGCCTCCGGCACCGGCAATATGAAGTTCATGATGAACGGTGCTATTACCCTCGGAACCATGGACGGTGCGAACGTAGAAATCTGCGACATTGTCGGTCATGACAACTGCGTCATCTTCGGTCTGCGGGCTGAGGAAGTCATCGGTTTCTATCGGAATGGTATGTACTCTGCTTGGGATGAATACCACAGCAACGGAATCATTCGTCGGGTAGTAGACCAGCTGACTGACGGAACCTATGGAGATTTTGGTTCACTGCGGGACTATCTCCTGAATCACAACGATGAGTTCTTCATCCTGAAGGACTTTGAGGCTTATAGAAGCGCGCATGAGGAAATCGCCCGCCGCTATGCGGAGCGCGATACCTGGCTGAAGTCTTCGGCGATAAATATTGCCGGCTCTGGCTTCTTCTCTTCTGACCGCACCATAAAGGAATATGCCCGCGATATTTGGCGCATCAGTCCGCTGGAGATACCGGGCAAGAAACATACAAAGCCTGTGGAGCCGTTCAGGCCTTATGGCTTCTGATATAGTCAGTTAACCGTGACACTTAAAGGGGGGATAATTCGTGAAACCATCGGCTATGGAGGACTACGATCTCTATCTGTTTCATCAGGGGACGAACTTCCATGCCTACCAGCTTCTGGGGGCACACCCTATGAAGGAGGGCGGCAAGCAAGGAGTACGATTCGCCGTGTGGGCACCCGACGCGGAAGCCGTGAGCGTAGTTGGTGATTTCAACGAATGGAATCCTCTGGCTAATCCCCTTGTTCGCCAGTCTGACGGTGAGATATGGGTGGGCTTTGTTCACGGTCTGGGACGGGAGACAGTCTATAAATATTCGATTTTGCCTCAAAATGCTTCCCCGGATAACCGGCTGCTGAAGGCAGACCCCTTTGCTCTCTATGCAGAGGTGCCGCCGCAGACAGCGTCAAAGGTCTATGATCTCGACCAATACGAATGGCACGATGAAGCGTGGCAGCAGGAGAAAAAATCATCGTCATCTTACGGGCGGCCAATGCTGACCTACGAGGTGCATCTAGGCTCTTGGCGCCGGACGCCGGACGGCGACATCCTCAGCTATCGTGACCTGGCGGAGCAGCTCATCGACTACTGTGCAGAGATGCATTATACCCATCTGGAGCTGATGCCTCTGGCGGAGCATCCATTCGATGGCTCATGGGGTTATCAGGGGACTGGCTATTTTGCGGCGACCAGCCGCTATGGTCGGCCGGAGGATTTGATGTATCTCGTCGACAGGGCGCATCAGAAGGGGATTGCAGTGATTCTTGACTGGGTTCCCGGGCATTTCTGCAAAGATGCGCACGGCCTTTACCACTTCGACGGCAGAAATCTTTTCGAGTCGGATAATGAACAGCGAGCCGAGAACAAAGAATGGGGAACGGTAAACTTCGACTATGGCCGTACCGAGGTCAGAAGCTTCCTCATATCCTCTGCCATGTTCTGGCTGGAGGAATATCATATTGACGGACTGCGCATCGACGCGGTAGGCAATATGCTGTACCTCAACTACGGCAGGAAAGACGGAGAGTGGGAGCCGAATAAGTACGGCGAAAACGGTAATCTGGAGGCTATCGAGTTCATTCACAAGCTGAATGAGGCGGTATTCAAGTATCACCCGGACGCTTTGATGATTGCCGAGGAGTCCACCGACTGGCCGAAGATGTCACGGCCTATCTACATGGGAGGTATGGGCTTCAACTATAAGTGGAACATGGGCTGGATGAATGACATGCTCCGTTACATGGCGCTGGATCCTATATATAAAAAATGGAATCACGACAAGCTCACCTTCTCCATCATGTACGCCTTCAACGAGAACTATGTTCTGCCGCTTTCGCATGATGAGGTAGTCCATGGAAAGAAGTCACTGCTGGACAAGATGCCCGGTGACTATTGGCAGAAGTTCGCCAATCTGCGCGCCTTTTACGGCTACTGGATGGCTCACCCCGGCAAGAAGTTGCTGTTTATGGGCGGTGAGTTCGGGCAGGTCATTGAGTGGAAGTATGACGACAGCCTTGACTGGCATCTGACGGAAAAGTATCCGAAGCACGAAGAAATGCTCAGATACAGTAAGGCGCTCAACGAATTCTATGTGAACAATCGAGCCTTATGGGACATTGACTGTGACTATGAAGGCTTCGAGTGGATAGACTGCAACGATGCGGAGCGAAGCATTATCGCCTTCCAGCGTCGGACAGAAGATCACGATGACTTTGTCATCGCGGTAATAAATTTCACCCCGGAAGTCCGGCACGGCTATCGGCTGGCAGTGCCCCGGGGCGGGATATATCGAGAGGTATTCAACAGCGATCTCTACTGCTACGGAGGCTCCGGCGTTCAAAATGAAGGAGATTTCCCAGCAGAGAAAGTACCATACATGGGGAAGGACTACAGCATACAAATTACTTTGCCGCCGCTGTCGGCAGTATATTTCCGAAAAATCAAGCCAGACAAGTCAGTAAGAAACGAGGAGTGATTTTGGTGTCAGAGAAAAAACTGAAAGTGCTTTTTGTGGCTGCCGAGGCAGTACCTTTTGTAAAGACCGGCGGTCTGGCCGATGTAGCCGGCTCTCTGCCAAAGGCCCTGATGGCGGAAAACATTCAGCCGGTAGTGATAATGCCGAAGTATGAAAATATCCCCGAGGATATCCGCTGTCAGATGGAGCATGTATACGACGGCAAGATACAGCTGGCCTGGCGGCATAAATATATCGGGCTGGACATGCTGGAGCACGACGGTGTGAAGTATTACTTTGTTGACAACAGTGACTACTTCTGCCGAAAAGAGCTCTATGGCTACGATGATGATGCAGAGCGCTTTGCTTTCTTCTGCCGCGGTGTATTGTCTCTGCTGCCGGCGATGGACTTCTGGCCGGATGTCATCCACATGAATGACTGGCACACGGCGATGATTGCTCCGTACCTGAAATTTGATTTCGCCGCTGATGACCGATATGCGGGAATAAAGACCGTATTTACGATTCACAATCTGAAATATCAGGGAGTGTTCGACCCGAAATATGTGACGGATGTGCTGGGTCTCAACCAGTCGCTGTTTGACAACGGAGTGCTGGAGCAGAGCGGAGCCCTGAACTATATGAAGAGCGCTATCGTCTGCAGCGACCACATTACGACTGTCAGCCGTACCTATGCGGAGGAGATTCGTTACTCTTTCTTCGGAGAGGGACTGGACGGACTGCTGTCGCAGCGGAGTGGTGACCTCACCGGCATAGTGAACGGCATTGACGGAGATATGTACAATCCGGAAGAGGACACAAAGCTCTATCATACCTACAACCTTCGCTCCATCGACAAGAAGCTGGACAATAAGCAGGAGCTGCAGAAGCAGCTGGGGCTGGAGGAGAACCGTAGCGTGCCCATGATGGCCATAATCAGCCGACTGGTAGAGCAGAAGGGCTTTGACCTCTGCTTGAGAATAATGGACGAGCTGCTGCGAACCGACCGGGTACAGCTGGTGGTATTGGGTACCGGTGACAAATTCTATGAGGACTGGTTCATGGGACTGGCTTGGCGTTTCCCCGGCAGAGTGTCTGTGAATATCGGTTTCTCCGATGAGCTGTCCCGCCGCATCTATGCGGCGGCGGACCTGTTCCTGATGCCCAGTGTCTTTGAGCCCTGCGGTCTCAGTCAGCTGATTGCCATGCGCTACGGTGCCATCCCGGTAGTTCACGCTATCGGCGGGCTGAAGGATACGGTAGAGCCGTTTGACAAGCTGAATCTTACCGGTACCGGCTTCACCTTCGAGAGCTACAATGCTCACGATTTCCTGTATGCTATTCGCCGGGCTCTCGGTGTCTGCGAGGACTACGAGCTGCGGCACAGCGTCATGAGGAACGCTATGGAGGCCGACTTCAGCTGGGCACAGAGTGCCAAAGAGTACGCTGAGCTTTACGGTCGGCTGTGCGCAAAGTAGAATACGAGATAATAAAAGGAGGCTGTTGCACAGATACAGCTTTCAAAGCCTCCCCTGTAGGGGAGGTGCCCGAAGGGCGGAGGGGTAAAGGAGATAGATTGCAATGCGTCTCCTCACCACATGGTCTGCTTCGGTGACAGCCATCATGAATGATGGCCTTTGAGCGATGTGCAGCAGTCTTTTGATTAGTAAAGGTAGTAATTATGCTGAACATTTTCCACGATTCTCATTTGCCTGTATATCGTCAGCCCTTCGGCGCGGCTGAGGCCGGCAGCGAGGTGACTCTTTCCCTGTCTGTGGAGGGGGATGAACCCATCGCCGGGGTGTTTTTGCGCCTGTGGGTAAATGAGGCCGGAGAAAGTGTCATCCCCATGAAGCGGATAAATGATGGGGATGGCGCAGTCTTTTACCGTGCCAGTGCCCGGATGCCTGAGTCAGGGACACTGCTCTGGTACTATTTCATCGTGGAAAAGGCTGATGGAAGCCGCCTCTGCTATGGCAACAATCGCGGGCAGCTCGGCGGTGAGGGCTGCCTGTATGACCACGAGCCGCCGTCTTATCAGATAACGGTTTATGACCGTGGAGCTAAGACTCCTGACTGGTTTAAGCACTCCATCATGTATCAGATTTTTCCCGACCGCTTCTGTCGAGCCGGCAATGAGCTGATAGAGAAGAGGGGCGCAGTCTATCGGGGCAGCTGGCAGGATGAGCCCTGCTACTATCGTGACCCCAAAACCGATGATGTCATCGCCTATGATTTCTTCGGCGGCAATCTGGCGGGTGTGGAATCAAAGCTGGACTATCTCCGGGAGCTGGGGGTCAGTGTAATCTACTTCAATCCAGTCTTCGAGTCGGAATCAAACCATCGCTATGATACATCGGACTATCTGGCTGTAGACGATATCCTGGGGGGCAATGAAGCCTTTGACCGGCTGCTGGATGCCGCCGGAGAGCGTGGTATATCCGTCATCCTTGACGGCGTGTTCAGCCACACGGGCATGAACAGCCGTTACTTCAACCGGGATGGCCGCTACGATACGATAGGGGCGTATCAGTCGGAGAAGTCTCCCTATCATCAGTGGTATCGCTTTGAGAATTTTGCGGAAGATAAAGATAAATATGACAGCTGGTGGGGCTTCAAAAATCTGCCGAATGTAGATGAGTGCAATAAGAGCTATCAGGAATTCATCATCAACGGCGAGGACAGTGTGCTTCATCACTGGCTGCGAGCCGGAGTCCGTGGCTGGCGACTGGATGTTATTGACGAGCTGCCACCGGAATTTTCCCGAAACTTTTATCGGGAGCTGAAGAATACTGACCGTGATGCAGTCCTCATCGGTGAAGTGTGGGAGGATGCGTCCAATAAGGTCAGCTATAATCAACAGAGGGCGTATCTGTCCGGCCATGAGCTTGACGGAGCCATGAATTACCCGCTGCGAAAAATCATCATTGATTTCCTTTTGGGTCGAGAGGGGACGGATGGCACTGCGGCTCATGCGCGCCTGATGAATATACTGGAGAATTATCCGGCAGAGAATATGGCGGCGATGATGAATCTGCTGTCCGGTCATGATGTGGAGCGTCTGGTGACCATGCTTGGCGAGGCTCCGTCGGCAGATGGCATGAATGCGGAGGCGCAGCGGGCATTTCGCCTGACGCCGGAGCAGCGGGAGCTGGGTATGGCCCGCAGCCGACTGGCCGCTCTGTGGCAGTTTACCTTCCCCGGTGTTCCCTGCATTTATTACGGCGATGAGATAGCCATGGAAGGCCATCGGGATCCGGTGAATCGCCGTCCCTATGAGTGGCAGCTGACGGATGAGAAGCGGCTGGCGCAACGAGAGTGGTACAAAGGACTGGCAAAGCTGCGAACTGAAAATGCCGCGCTTCGGACGGGAAATATTTTCGCTATGCAGACCGGCGGCGATAGCTTTGCCTTTGTCAGATATATTAAGAACGGCATGGATATGTTTGGTGAGACGGCGGATAATGCGGTCTTTCTGACGGCGATAAACCGTAGCAGAACAGAGAAGGTATCCTTTTCGCTGGACGTTTCATCATTTGCCGCCAATGCGTTTGAGCTCGTTTTTACCTCCGACGGGGAAGCTGAGCTGGGGAAGGTTTTTCCTCTGTCTTACGGTCGACTGAACTTCAACCTTCCGCCGCTATGCGGCGTGGTGTTGCGAGAGACGAATCCACCGCGGCAGTTTGGACGGGAGGCTGGCATTCTCCTTCATCCTACATCGCTGCCCGGTGCATACCCTATCGGAGATGTGGGGCCGGCGGCACGAAGTTTTGTCGATTTTCTGGCGGCGTCAGGTCAGTCGGTGTGGCAAATACTGCCGCTGACGGAGGTGGATGAGGCGTTTTCGCCGTACCGTTCCCCGTCTGCCTTTGCCGGAAATACCCTGCTCATCAGTCCGGAAGTGATGGCCGAGGACGGTCTGATAAGTCGGGAAGAACTGGCTGCGGTATCGGCTGAGATACTGTCAGGCAGAGAAGACAGTGAGCGCGTAGACTATGAGCTGGCGGCTGACTTCAAGGATAAGCTACTGCATATAGCTTTTGAAAAGAGCTGCAGGAGCGAACGGCCTGAGGTGGAAAATGAGGACGATGATTACTGGCTGGCAGATTACGCCCTCTACATGGCACTCCGAAAGCACTTCGGCAGCGGCTGGACCCAGTGGCCGGAGAATATAAGAACGCGTCAGCCGGAGGCAGTAGAAAGATATACAGAGCTTCTGGCGGATGATATCGAGTACGAGAAGTTCACCCAGCGGGTATTTGACAGTCAGTGGAAGCGGCTCCATGAATATGCTGCTGGCAAGGGCGTGGAGATACTTGGAGACCTGCCGCTGTTTGTGGCACCGGACAGTGCCGATGTCTGGGCGCATCCGGGATATTTCGATCTGAATGAAGATGGCACGCCTCATACCGTGGCGGGCTGTCCGCCGGATTATTTCAGTGAGTCGGGGCAGCTATGGGGCAATCCGCAGTACGACTGGCAGACTATGGAGGCAGACGGATATGACTGGTGGGTACAGAGGCTCCGGCGCCTTTTCAGTCTGGTTGACAGAGTCAGAATAGACCACTTCCGCGGACTGGAAGCCTACTGGGAGATTCCCGGAGAGGCAGAGACTGCCATGGAAGGCAGATGGATGAAGGGCCCGGGGAAAAAGCTGTTTGCGGCGGTTTATGAGAAGCTGGGCTCCGTTAAAATAATTGCCGAGGATTTGGGGACGCTTACCCCGGAGGTCATTTCCCTTCGAAAGGAGCTTGGACTGCCCGGCATGCGCATCCTGCAGTTTGAGCTGGGGGAGACAGAACAGCACACGGCCGGTCTGAACCCGGAGGAAAACACCATCGTCTACACCGGCACCCACGACAATGACACCATCATTGGCTGGTTCGATGAGCTGAGACAGGGAGAAAAGTCGAATCCCCGAGCACTGTCACTTGTATTGAAGGAACTGGGACTGCTTCCTTCAAACGAAATTGGACAAATAAGTCCGGAAGCTTTTGCGGCAGCGGCAGTGAAATATATCTATGAGATGGATGCAAGACTGGCGGTCGTTCCTTTGCAGGATGTACTTGCACTGGGGACAGAAGCACGAATGAATGTCCCCGGAACCCCGAAGGGGAACTGGAGCTGGCGGCTGACTGGCGGCTCGCTGCTGAGTGAGGAATTATCAGAGAGAATAAAAGCTTTGGTAATTGAAAGCAGGAGAATTTAATTCTTTAAAATTGTCGTTTATTGTGGTATTCTATATGGAGTTGAAAAGGAGTTGATATCATGGCTGATTCATCACTTGTTTTTACTGTAGAGAAACCGTGTCCTTTGTGCGGAGAAAAGACCAGGGTGACGAAACCCAAGTCTCGCCTCATCGTCCTCAGTACGGACTGGGATTACTGCACTCATTACAAGGACTTCAACCCATACTATTACATTCCGTGGGTTTGCGAAAATTGCGGCTATGCAGCTGACGAAAAGCACTTTACCGCTCCGATGCCTACGGCTCACAAGAAGACTATCGGCGACTTCCTGAAGCGCCGCAAGGTGGAGTTCAGGTACTCTTTGGAGCGCTACATGCCGGATGTCGTCGCTGCCTATAAGCTGGCTATTTTCTTTGAGGAAATGGTGCAGTCTTCTCTGGCCTATCGGGCAAGCCTCTATCTGAAGCTGGCCTGGGTCTACCGAATTGCCGAGGATACAGAGAATGAACGCGGCTGTCTCATCAGAGCAGCTGAGGCCTATGACAAGTCCATCATGACCGAGCGCTATCCGCTGGGCGACCTCACTGACACCATGGTTATGTATCTGGTAGGAGCCATCAGCTATGAAATCGGGGATATGGAGAAAGCTACTCAATATATCTCCCGCATGGTCAATGACAACACGATAAAGGTGAGCAATCCAAAGCTCATGGACAAGATAAAAGACCTTTGGACAGAGATAAGAGAGAAGCGGACGGCAGAGCAGGCTCAGCTGGCAAAGAAGAATGCCACCGGGGTAGCTAAGCTGGATGCCGCTATGGAAAAGAGGGTCAAGAAGTGAAAGGCTTTCCGCATAAAGCCCGTAACAAACAGAATAGTAATATAAGCCGAGGCTCTTTACCGGTCTTGGCTTTTTCCTTTGTTTGTTCAGTCTGTATTTTTGCCGTGTGCCTGATGGCGATGGCGAATGAAGGCGAGGCGGCGAAAAACAAGGTGCCGCAGATAGTATTCGTTCCTCACGACAACCGGCCGATATCTGCCGAGCAGACAGCGCAGGCGGTGCGGGAACTGGGCTATGAAGTCATCATGCCTCCGGCAGAACTGCTGGGTGGTCGCGACATCTACGGTGAGCCGGAGAAGGTCTGGGCTTGGCTGGATGAAGCGACGAAGAAACAGAAGCCGGTAGCGGCGGTGCTTTCCTCGGATACGCTCATATACGGAAGCTTGGTAGGCTCCCGTATGCATAAATATGACGAGGCGACCCTCCAGCAGAGAGTGGCACGCTTCGCTGAATTCCGCTCTGACCACAAGCGGACACCGCTCTATGTGTTCGGCTCCATCATGCGCACTCCGCGCAACGGAGAGGCGTCCGGCACACAGGAGCCGGGCTACTATCAGAACCTTGGCGCTGATATCTTCCGATATACGGCACTGGTGGACAAGTCAGAGACAAAGGGACTGTCAAACCGCGAGAAGAAGGAAGTAAAATTCCTGCAGCGGCTAATTCCGAAAGCCGCCCTCAATGATTGGCTCAGCCGCCGTGAAAAGAACTATGCCGCATCCCGCAGCCTTATTGACTTGGCCAGGGCAGGCAGCTTTGAGTATCTGGCCTTTGGCCGGGATGACAACGCTCCCTATTCGCAGACGCACATGGAGAGCCGCAAGCTGAACGAATACGGCAAGGATTTGGGCATAAGCCGCTTTCAGGCCATGGCCGGTATAGACGAGTTCGGCATGCTGATGCTGGCCAGAGCTGTAAACCATCACCGACAGGAGCTGCCCTTCGTATATGTGGCCTACAACTGGGGCAAAGGAGCCAAGACGATACCGGCCTACTCAGATGAACCAATCGAGGACTCCATGCGCGACCACATCGTCGCAGTGGGAGCTGTGCCGGTAAAGGCGCCGGAGAAGGCTGACCTGGTGCTGTGGGTCAACACCAATCCTACCGGCGTTACCTATGCGGCCAATGAGCCGAATAATGACGGCAAGCCACGAGATGCCACGAAGTTTTTCGTAGAGCAGGTAAACAACAGTGTAGCGGCTGGCTATCCTACCGCCGTAGCAGATATTGCCTTCGCTAACGGCGCGGACAATGCCATGATGGAAGGTCTGCTGAAGTATGGCCTGCTGTTCCGGTTGCGTGCCTATGCAGGCTGGAACACCGCCACCAACAGCAGCGGCTTTGCTCTCGCGCAGGGCATTCTGGCCAAGCTGATGACAGACCAGTCTCGCGACCGCCTCCTACTGGTAAGATATCTCGATGACTGGCTGTATCAGGCCAATGTCAGAACGACGCTGGCTCAGCAGCTGGGCTGGTTCCGCGGCGTCTTTGCCTATTCAAAGCTGGACGACAAGAAGCAGCCGGTAGAGCTGCGGTGCACCAGACTGGTGAAGCAGCTGGCAGATAAGAAGCTGCCGCCTTTCGCGGAGCTGGAGAATCTCACAGTTACCTTCCCTTGGAACAGAATGTTCGAGGCAAATTTCAGTATGACACCAAAGGCCGCGCCGGCAGATATTCTCCGGTCGAAGCTTTCGATGACAGCTGTAGAAAAATAAAACAGGCAGGTTATCAGTAATGAGCAGGAAATCATTTGTTTTCGGAATCATCATGGCGCTGGTAATGTCTCTGGCATTGCCGGTATTTGCGGCAGAAGCGGCTCCCGAGCCGCCAAAGCCGGCACTGTTTGCTACCGGGTGGGCTCTGGTTCCCCCTGTGGTGGCAATCGGACTGGCTTTGCTCACGAAGGAAGTATACAGCTCTCTGTTTGTGGGTATTACCTTCGGTGCGGTTCTCTATGCCGGAGGCTCCTTTGAGGGAACTGTTCTTCATATTTTCAACGATGGCTTTGTAAAGGTTCTTACCGATCCTTACAACATGGGTATCCTTATCTTTCTGGTAATGCTCGGTACTGTCATCGCGCTGATGAACAAGGCCGGCGGAAGTGCTGCTTTCGGTCATTGGGCTGAGAAGCATATAAAGAGCAGAGTGGGAGCACAGCTTAGCACTATTTTCCTCGGCATTCTTATTTTCGTTGATGACTACTTCAACTGCCTCACCGTAGGCAGCGTAATGCGTCCCATAACGGACAGACACAATATCTCCAGAGCAAAGCTGGCGTACCTTATCGATTCAACAGCTGCTCCTATCTGCATCATTGCGCCGGTTTCATCTTGGGCGGCAGCAGTCAGCGGCTTCGTTGAGGGAGAGGACGGCTTCGCACTTTTCGTTCAGGCGATTCCTTATAATTTCTACGCTATTCTCACTATCGTCATGATGATTGCAATCGTCATGATGGGTATTGATTTCGGCCCTATGGCCAAGGTGGAGGCTGACGCCATCGCCGGTCATGTGACCGACCATCCCTGTGCCCTTTCCGTAGAGGATGATGTAGTCTCCGATGAAGAGAACAAGGCAGGAATGATTGATCTGGTAGTTCCCATCATCAGCATTGTCGTCTGCTGTGTCATCGGCATGATATACACCGGCGGATTTTTCTCCGGTACAGGCTTCGTTGAGTCCTTCAGCAACTGTGATGCATCCGTTGGCCTTTCTATCGGCAGCTTCTTCGGCTTCATCATTACTCTTATCGTTTATCAGGTGAGACGGATTATCCCCTTCCGTGTGGCTATGGGTTGCCTTATCACCGGTATTAATGCTATGGCTCCGGCTATCATGATTCTCACTATGGCCTGGACGCTGAAGGCTATGACAGACAGCCTCGGAGCCAAGGAGTTTGTTGCAGCTTCTATGGCGCTCATGGCTGGAAATCTGGTAGCGCTCCTGCCGGCAATCATTTTCCTTGTTGGCTGGTTCCTTGCTTTCTCCACCGGCACAAGCTGGGGTACCTTCGGCATCCTGATTCCGATTGTCGTTGCTGTATTTCAGAGTACCAATCATGAGCTGATGATGATTTCCATCTCTGCTTGCATGGCCGGCGCAGTCTGCGGAGACCATTGCTCGCCCATATCAGATACGACCATTATGGCCTCGGCCGGTGCACAGTGCGTACACGTAGACCATGTAAATACACAGCTGCCCTATGTTGTCGTCGTGGCGATAGTGTCCTTCGTATCTTACATCGTTGCCGGTTATACTCAGTCGGCAATGGTGTCCCTGCCTATTTCCATTATTCTCATGCTGGTAGCTATAATGCTGCTGAAGCGGTTCGTTGCTAAGAGCTGAATGAAAATAATTGAATTGAGATGAAGAACGCTCCCGACCCCGGAAGGGGAAGGGAGCGTTTTGCTATATCAGCGGTATTTTGTATGTTTTTTATATCTGAAAGATTGTCAGACTTTTATTGTGAGAATATAATAAAACCGAGAGACTGATTTTTGATGGGTGATAATATGAAAGAATACAGCGTAAACTATATAAATGATTTGATGGTAAGAATGGCGCATCACAGTACTGCTATTGAAGGGAATAGCCTCTCACAGGGTGAGACAAAAAGCATACTTATTGACAATTATTTACCGAGAGCCATGAATATGCGTGAGTTGTATGAGGTGCTGAATTACAAGACATTCATACCTTTTCTGCTTGAATCTTTGGAACAGGAAAGAAAGATGGATATAGGCTTCATCAAGAAGATTCACAGAATACTTTGCAACAATGCTATTGAGTCTGTCCCCGGGGAGTTCAAAGTTACTCAGAATATGGTCATCGGTGCAGACTTTACGCCGACACCACCATATATGGTCGGCACAAAATTGACAGACTGGCAGCTGAATCTTGAATTCATGCTGGATAATGCCAAGAATGAAAAGGAAAAGGTAGAGGCAATCTGCCGTCAACATATTGAGTTTGAGCATATACACCCGTTCCCTGATGGCAATGGCAGAGTTGGTCGGGCGTTGATGGTATACGCTTGTATGCTTTGCAATATGCCGCCTATAGT
>JAZLHS010000186.1:0-55869 GCA_045616885.1 Selenomonadaceae bacterium
ACAAATTTCACATTGGGCGGCAGGCTGACCCGGCTCAGCTCCTGCAGGTCAAGGGTAGCCGCCCCGTAATTCGACTCCAGATCAGAGCCGCAGAGATACAAGTACACGACCCAGGTATCTCCGCTGTTATAGCTGCCAGCCACCTGCGGTTCCCGCAGTGAAGCCGCCAATGCTGCAGGCATAGAAAAGCTGCCCACAGGGCAGCCTCCCGCATTTACATCACCGACGCCGGCAAAGGACAGCCAACAGCAGCCTGCCGCTGTCAATCCCGCCACCAGTTTCTTGATTTGCTTCAGCTTGTTCCCCATGAGCAGCACCTCTTACCTCAGCTCTTGAAAAGCTATGTTATTTTTTATTATATCAGACCCCGGCGCTGCGCTTCTCTTATGACCTGTATCCGCGACTTTACGCCAAGCTTCTTGAATATCTTCATGTTGTGGTATTTGACCGTGACCTCCCGGACGCCCAGCCCTTCACCGATTTCGATGTTGGTCTTGCCCAGAGCCATCAGCTTGATTATCTCCAGTTCCTTCTCGTTGATACCGACCTCATTCATGGCCGTTTCCTTATGTATCTCCTGAGGGGTTCGGCGAGTGCGCCCGGTCTGCCACGGCTCCTTCACCGGCTTGCGCTTGCGGTACTGGCGAGCTACCATGACGAGGCGCATCGACTCCCTGATGCGATATACCTCGCCTTCCTTTATCAGGAAGTTCCCCAGTTCTTCAGCCTTGTCCAGCAGCCGCTTTACATTGGCAATGCCGGTTATCTCCTCCGCTATCCCCAAATCGAACTCGCTCAGGATAGACAGCTTTATTATCGGCTCCAGCATTTCCTTCGGCCAGGTGCTGTAAACGCACTCATTAAGGAGACGCCAGCCATCCATTTTAGACTTGCGCAGTGCCTTCTTCACATCCGGCTCTGCCTTCAGGTTGCTCAGCTGCAGGAAAGTCCACAGAGGATTGCCGCAGGCGCGGCGATAAGTCTCCTCCATCGTTTCAATCGACAGCTCTATCCCATGCTTCTTGAAGAGCTTCTCCACCTGAGCATGAGAGAGTCCGAGATCCGTCTCCGATATGGTCACTACGCCGCTTCTTCCGTAAACATTCTGATAGTACGGTGTCTTCGCACTGCGGGAGCAGACGATAAGCCAGAGGCCTTCATCCGCTTTGCAGCGCTCAAAGAATTCCTTCCATTCCCGACGCAGCTTATTACCAAAGATACCATAAAGGTCGTCGATAACGATGATTCGACTCTTTGCCTCGCCTTTCTTCTCGCCGTCAGCAGGGAACAGCTTCTCCGCCAGCGCCTTAGGCTCTGCCGCTCTGGCGCTGAACAGCTCATAATCATCCCTGTCTTTAAAGTACTGATGGATGAGCTCCGTCTTGCCGAAACCGCAGCTGCCGAAAATGTAGACCGGCTGACGAGCCGCCTCACACTTTTCCAGCTTCTTTTTCAGGCCTCGCGGCTGTATATAACTTTCAATCAAAAGCTGATTTTTCCAATCCATGGTTTTCTCCCAGAAAATTTACTTTAATGTTCTGATTATATCCTTAAACGAATACTTTTTCAAGTCTAAAGTCTTTCCTGGCGAAATTTTCAAAAAAACTGTCCTCTTGAAATAGACAAAAGGAGCTGTGAAAAAAGTCTGACACCAACCTCATCCGTCTCGATGCGCGAGCCACCTTCCCCTTGGGGGAGGGGGGACCGGCGTAGCCGTGTGCAAACGAACCGACGATGAAGGAGCGCAGCGACGCACAGCGTCGTGTGAGTGCCATGCGAAGCGTAGCGTAGAAGTGGGTGAGGTAAATAAACGGTTTTCTTACAGACATTTTTCTTTGCAACTATTTATAGAGAAAGGGTCTGTGAAAAAATGATTAATCGTTTTTCACAGACCCTTTAATATCAGAAAAGCATTTATGCAGCCACACTCTGATTGCGGCGCTGAAGCAGGATAATGCCGGCAATGATTGTCAGACCCGCAGCATCGGTAACAAGACCCGGATATATCATCATGAGACCGCCCGCAAAGAGAGCCACTCTCTGAACGATATTCAGATTGCCGGTCAGATAGCCGATGAGCGAAGAGGACACACCCACCATACCGATGATTGCCGTGCAGAGAGACCACAGGAGATTCGGTACTGTAGCATTTATCATCAGTATCTCCGGCGACAGCACGAAGACATAGGGGATGATGAAGGCAGCGATAGCCAGCTTCGATGCATTGACACCGGTACGGAGCGCATTGCCGCCGGCAATAGCCGAACCGGCATAGGCCGCCAGTGCTACCGGCGGGGTAACATCAGCGATAATACCGAAGTAGAATACGAACATGTGGGCAGCCAGCACCGGCACGCCCATCTGTACCAGAGCCGGAGCGGCAATGGTAGAGGTGATAACGTAGTTTGCCGTGGTGGGAACACCCATGCCCAGCAGCAGGGCAGTTATCATCGTGAAGAACATGGAGGGCAGCATCATCCCGCCGGCCAGCTCCAGAAGCGCAGAGGCCATCTTCAAGCCAACACCGGTCTTGGTGACGACACCGATAATGATACCGGCAGCTGCGCAGGCTACGAGAACGGAGAGGATACCTTTAGCACCGGCAATCAATCCGTTGAATACATCCATGAAGGAAAGGCGGGTGCTCTTTCTGGTGCAGGCAGCGACAATGGAAAGACCGATGGCGTAGAGAGCTGCGCGCATAGGAGTATAGCCGCTTACAAGCAGGTAGACGATAACGATGAGAGGAATAGCCAGATGACCGCGAGCCTTCAGGATGTCCATCGGCTTCGGCAGCTCTTCTCTGGGAACGCCCTTCAGATTCTTGCGCTTAGCTTCAAAATGAACGCCCAGCCAAACGCCCATGAAGTAGAGGACAGCCGGAATAAGGGCAGCCTTTACGATATCAATGTAAGGCACACCGACGAACTCGGCCATGAGGAACGCAGCGGCACCCATGACCGGCGGCATCAGCTGACCGCCGGTGGAGGCAGCTGCCTCAACAGCGCCGGCGAACTCTTTATCATAGCCCAGCTTGTGCATCATGGGGATGGTGAAGCTGCCGGTACCGACTACATTGGCAACAGAGGAACCGGATACGGTACCCATGAGACCGGAAGAAAGGACGGCTACCTTTGCCGGACCGCCAGCTGCCCAACCGGCGATAGCATTGGCAATATCAATAAAGAACTTGCCAAGGCCGGTGGACTCCAGATACGCACCGAAGAGAATGAACAAGAATATAAAGGTTGACGATACACCCAGCGGGATACCGAAAATACCCTCAGTCGTAAAGAAGAGATGGCCTACCAGCTGCTCCGGCGTAACGCCGCGGTGACTGATAGCATCCGGCATGTAGGGGCCAAGGAAGGCGTAGGCTAGGAATATGGCCACGACCGTCACCATGGGGATACCTACAATGCGGCGGGTAGCCTCGATAACCAGCACGACGCCGATAGCACCGACAATGTAATCTTCCGTGGTCATCAATCCTGCACGGCCAACCAGCTCCTTGTACTGGATGACGATATAGGCTGGGCAGGCAGCACCCAGCACTGACAGCAGAAGGTCTAATGGATGAACGAATCCTGTTTTATTCTTCGCAAACATCGGCTTCAGGAGAAATACCAAAGCCAGGCCGAAGCCCAAATGAACGGCACGCTGCAAATGAGCATCCAGTACACCGAATATGGCTGTGTAAAGCTGGAAGCAGGTAAATGACAGGCAGATTGCCGCAACGATTTTTCCGACGATACCGGTGTAATCCTTGAGCTTTGACTCTTTCTCAAGCTCGTTGAGGACATCCTCCCGGAGGGCCGGTTCTTGCTTAGCCATAGGGATTTTCCTTTCGCCGGTCGACAATCATCGACCGGTAATTATTTGATAACGCGGCGCGATATACAGGTCTACCCTGCTACCCAGTGGCAGCAGCTCATAAAGTCTGTACTCGTCACCATCTATCCACACCGTCAGCTCCGTGCCAAGGCCGGGACGCAGCGACAGGCTGGGATAGTGACGGCCCATGCCGTCCATGATGAAGTAGTCGCCCTCCTGCCGCAGCTTCCCTTCCGTCGGGAGAAACGGCAGACCAACACCGAAGGACTGGTAGCGGGTGTAAAGGAGGTCAAAAGAGCCTCGGTCATCGCTCACCGTGAGGTACTCCTCCACGGGAGTCTTCTGCACCGAGTGAATAAAGCGCAGATGAATGTCCATCCCCGGCCGGGCTGTGTAGACGGCTCCCCCGCCATCATATGAGATATACACCAGCGGCATCATGAGCCAGTACGTCAAACAGACAGCTGACACCAGAAGCAGAACAAAAATCGCGCGGGAATATTTTTTCATATCAATCTGAAAAAAGAAGGGCGGATGCCACGGCGAAGGCAGCCAGTAGTCTGGTCTCCGTCTGAGCCATCCGCCCGTCATCTTTGACCGGTGGTATCTTATAGGACCTGAGTCAGCCGATTACTTTTCCTTGTAGAATTTCTCGGCACCGGCGCTGATTGCGATAGGCAGACCCTTCTGAGCAGCTTCCTTGTTGATGAGCTTGCCTACGGAGTGAGCAGCCTTCAGCTTATCGAGATTGGTGAAGATGGACTTGGTGATATCATAGGCCAGATCGTCCTTGACCTTGTCGTTGCAGACCAGCATAGCCTGAACGGCAACGGTGGTAGCATCCTCATTGAAGCCGCCGTAAGTTCCCTTGGGAACAGTAATCTGAGTGTAGAAGGGATACTTCTTGGTAAGCTTCTCAATCATGTCCTTGCTGAGGGACAAGACGCGAACTTTATGCTGGGAAGCAATATCCTGAATAGCGGAGGTGGGGAAGCCGGCAGTAACGAAGCCGACATCTACGTTGCCGTCCTTCAGAGCGTTGGCAGCTTCACCGAAGGAGAGGTACTGAACGGTGATGTCATTGTAGGTGATTCCGGCAGCTTCGAGAATCTGACGGGCATTGGCTTCGGTGCCGCTGCCGGCAGCGCCTACAGCTACGCGCTTGCCTTTCAGCTCAGCAACAGACTTGATACCGCTCTTTTCCAGAGTAACCATCTGAACGGTTTCCGGATAGAGAGCAGCGATGGCCTTCAGGTTGGAGACCTTCTTGTCCTTGAACATCTCAGTGCCGTTAGCAGCATAGTAGGTGATATCGTTCTGAACGATAGCCATGTCAACGCTGCCGTCTTTCAGCATGTTGATATTTGCAACAGTTGCGCCGGTAGACTGAGCGCTGGCATTCATGCCCGGGATAGCCTTGTTAAGAATTTCGGCCATTGCGCCGCCCAGCGGATAGTAGGTGCCGGCGGTACCACCGGTGGCGATGTTGATGAACTTCTTCTCTACTTTTTTCTCAGCGCCTTTGTTGTCTCCGCCGCCGCAGCCGGTAAGAGCTACTGCAGAGAAAGTCATTGCTACGCCAAGAGCTGCGAGTTTACCGAATTTTCCCCATTCCATGTTGTATTCCTCCCTAATTTTGTTTTATTAGACCGTTTACAATCATAACTGGTTTGATTATAACAAAGACCACAGAAATTGACCATAGTATACTTACAAGTATACACAAATACATTGCATAAAATCGCTAAAAATCAAGAATTTATGCAAAAACTATGCATAATTAAAAATCAATGTCGTAGATCTGTTGTTTTTTGTTGGATTATTTCCTCAAGAATGGTTCTTCTTAATTCTTATCACTTAAAGTACTCGTCTATTTCTTTCCGGGCATTGGCAAGAATACCGGGGATGTCCTGCCCGACCACATCCAGCAGCTCCGCCTGAAACAGCTTCGTCTCTTTGATTCCCCAGAATTCCTGACAGAGTCTGGTCATGTACTTAAATCCAAGGTTTCCGTCATAGATGGCTCCGCCGGCAGTCGAGACATAGTAAAGCTTCGAGGCTTTGCAAAGGCCGGTGGGCAAACCCTCCGGAGAATAGCCGAAGGTCACATCCATGGCCTCGACATGCTCGATATAAACTTTCAGTATTGATGGAAAAGACATGTCCCAGTACGGTGCAGCCACGACAATCTCATCGGCTTCGGCGAACTGCTTTGCCCAACGGAACATCTCATGGTCAAAGGCTTTGCCGTTTACCAGCTCCACTCGCTTATTCACATAGTCGCCGTCAATCGGCTGCAGCGGCTCATCAATGAGTCGAATGACCTCCTTTTCTCCCTCAAGCTTGCCCATCAGGTACTCGGCCAGTCCACGAGTGCGTGACTCCTCACGAACACAGGCATCCACCAGCAAAATCTTTTTCATAACCAGCTACCTCTTTTCGATAAAATTTCAATTCATGCGAGCTTCATTATAGCATATTATCATCTGTTCATCACAATTCACATTTGGCAGGGCGGTCGATAGGTACTATAATATACGTACTTATTTTTCATGGAGCAAATAATGATTACTATACTTCCGACTTTCTACGACGATTTCTCCTGCCTTGCCGACCGCTGTCATCACAGCTGCTGCCGCGGCTGGGAGATAGACATCGACCCGGTTACTGCCGACCTCTACCAGTCACTGCCGACACCCATCGGCGACCTGATACGAAGCAATATCGCCGTCACCAATGAAGGTGCCTCCTTTCGGCTCACTGAAGACGAGCGCTGTCCCTTTCTGCAAAAGGACGGTCTCTGTCAGCTCATCCTCCAAGCCGGCGACGATATTCTCTGCGACATCTGTACCAATCATCCCCGCTTCTTCGTCATGGCCGGAGACATCGAGCTGGGCGGTGTCGGCCTGTCCTGTGAAAAAAGTGTTGAACTGCTATTGGCCGACAATGCTCCGCTGATCTTCTGCGACGAAAGCGACGGCCGTCGGTTTTCCTTCGCCGAAGTCCTCCAGCTCACCGGAATAAACATCAAGGACAGCGACCTCAAATTTATTCCCGACCTGTCTTTATCTTTCAATCTTGATGTGATTGATGTCCTGTCTCGCACCGAGCCTATCGACGAACAGTGGACGGCCAGCCTTGCTGAACTCCGCACCCAGCTTCCCGCCGCCGAAATACAGCTAAAAAAATACGCCGGGGAATATTCGCCCCAGCGCTTCGACCGCCTTTATCAGTACATTCTCTATCGACAGCTTTGCTGCGTCGATGAATTTGGTCCGGACAAGGTCATCAGCTACGCCCGCTCGTCCGCCCAGTACATTTTCTGCGTCACTGCCCTGCGCGGCAACCTGCCGGAGCAAATACGCCGCTGGTCTGAACAGGTAGAGTATTGTCCGGAAAATGTTGAGCTGCTATTGACTGAGACTTTGCCTTCATCTCGTGTCTAAAAAAGAATAGAGAAAAATGGGGGTAGTGACCACACGTCACTACCCCCATCCTTATTTCATTCAGAAAATTTGTCCCGAAAGTCTTAGCTTCTCTTTATACGGAAAAGTTTTGTCAAATTCTTCCGCTTCGGCTTCATCTATCAGGTATGCTTCCGGTGTCGCGTACTCTCCGGTAATACCGTCAAGGTAGCCATCAATAAGCTCCCGGCACAGGAAAAAAGAGGCATCCGCCCCCTCCGGCAAGCCATGATACCTTATACCGAATTTCTTCGCAAAGGAAAAGCCGCTCTTTCCATAGAAATCGATATTTCCTTCAAAGCACAAAGCTCCGCAGCCAGCTTCTGCCGCTCTCGCCAGTGAATAGTCCAGAAGCATTTTGCCATACCCCTGCCTTTTAAGCTCATCGGCAACACATATCGGCCCCATAGTCATTATCGGAATGCTTCTGCCGTCATCTGCCTTTATGACCGTTTTCACAAAGACATTCTGCCCGATGATTTTTCCGTTCTGTATCATTACGATATCCAGCTCCGGCACAAAATCCCTGTGTTCCCGCAGCAAATGAAGCAGATAGTGCTCCACGCAGCCGGGCCGATACACATTCCAAAAGCTTTCCCTTACCAGCTCTTCGACCTGCCGATGTTCTTCTTTTCTTTCCAAACGAAATATTATGTTATTTTTATTCATTGTTTTGCCTCCCGAATGTTGTTTTCTTCAACCGCTTTCCCAGCAGGAGGTTTGTTTAGACTGCAAGCAAACCTCCGCTAGGCTGCCACAATCTCCACTGAATTGTACTTGTACTGACGCAAAAAGCACTCTCCTGAAAAATAATAATTAATCAACAGATATGAGAGCAGCGCTCCCCTATTCTGCGTTCGCTGATATTATATCACCAAAGTGGTTAAAACTCACTATCCCTATTAAACACTTTTACCAAACCCGGTAAAAGTGTTTAATAGAAAGACTCGACAGTCAGCCTATGTCCATCCGTCCGAAAAACCACCGCTCCGTCAAGGTCGGTACGCAGCACCTGACAGCCCCTTCTGCTTTTTCAAAAATCCTACCTTACGCAACAAAAAAAACATCATAACTCCTCAAAGATTTTATGCAGTCTACTCTAGCTTCAATCTGCCAACAATTCACTGATTGGTGTGGCTCTACATGCTTTTGCCAAACGTTGGAACATAGTACGATAGGTCTTTAGAAACCCTTTAATGGTTTCCTCTTTGAAGATAGAGGCCATACAATTAGACTCGATATATAGCTGCTCCTCCGGCAGAGCAGAAGGATTTTCATATACATCTATTTCCAGACGTGCTTCGGCAACTGTTATCTCTTCTTCCAAAGGAATTCTTACTGCCGACTCTCTAAGCTCCCCTAAATATTGTACCATTTGTTCAAGACCTATAGAGCTGCCTAAATAGTTGACCTCCATGCAGTCATTGGATAAGGCAGCCTCATGCTCCACTACATACTGGCAGCTTACCCGCTTGGTAGATTCTTTCATCTGCTTATTTATGGACTTATACAAATCCTCGAGGACTGACATTTCATTTATCCTTACACCAATGGGCAGCTCTCTTATCAAGAGACCTATCATGTTGTGCTTCCATTTTTCCATGCGATTACTATATATCCAAGTCATCATCACAGCATCCTTTTGACAATATTTAGCTAATGCCAATAATGCTGCCGCATTGGCCAGACGCGCACGCGTAGTACGACAGTTTTTTTCAGCTGCCTTCACCTCATCCAGACTAACACCTAACGACATAGGATAGTAGCCCACCTTGTTTTCTGTCACAGCAAAATCCGGAGCCGGCATATTACACCATTCCTGATTGCCATAAGTCTCCTCATAATATTTCTTTTCTTCGTTGTATTCTTCTGACTGTGTATATTTATATTCTAAAATACTATAACCTGCAAACAAATCCTCTGCTTCGCAAGGCATGTGACCATACTCTCTCGCCAGTTCGGCAATAAGCACAACACCGGAGGTGGCGTCAACAATGATATGATGGATATCAAGAATAAAATAGACATGCTCTGCTGTTTCATAGATATCAATCAAAGCGAGAGGAGCATTGATCAGCTCAAATATCTTTGGATATTGACTAAGTACATTTTGCATATCAGCTTCAGAAACATTTCTCTTTAAATTAGGACGAACAAAGCCGGGGCATATTTGCTGCTTAAATTCGCCGTTAATATCAATAAAAATACGTGTATCCAAAACAGGATGCAGGAGCAAAACTCTGCCTGCAGCCTCATAAAACTCCATAACATCAATCTTGTCAGCGTCAAAACGCAGACAAAAGGGATTATTCCACATTGTAGAATTTACAGCACTAAGCTGATTATCCAAAACCTTTACCTGATACTCGCTCAAGGGCTGCGGACGATACTTTCCTTCTTCATTAGCTTGTTTCAACAGCCCGATATCTTTAATAACCATTTTTCTTTCTCCTAAGCTATATAGCAATATGAATTCGCATTTGTTTCCATCAAAGCTATAATAAGATTTTTCCTATTTCTCCGTGCAGTTCTTCTGTATATAGCAAAGACGCCATACCAAAATTGCGGCACTGCAGATTACGCCTAAAGCTAGACTTTGCCAATAGGCGAAGGGCCCCATATTAAAATGCAGGTCCATGAGCAAGCCTACAGGCAGGCAAATCCCCCAATAAGCCAGGACACTAGCCCAAAAGGTCGCATCCACATCCTTATAGCCACGCAAAATTCCTTGAATAGGTGCGGCTATAGCATCTCCACATTGCCATACAATTGCATAAATAATAAAATGCTGCAGTGCTAAGCGCACATTAGCATCACTACTATAAACGTAGGAAATAATACCGCGGCCAAAAAATTCTAATGTCAAATATACAAAAGCCATTGCAACACTCAGCTGTATGCCTATCGTGCCGTAAATTTTTGCTTCATCCAAACGCTCAGCTCCGTATTCTATGCCTATGATAATAGTCAAGGCCATCGCAAAACTCAGCGGTATCATATAGACAAGACAAGCCATATTCATAGCAGCCTGATGAGCAGCAATAATATCCGTACCAAACTTCGCTATGAAAAAAGCCACTACACTGAATACCCCTACCTCAAGGAAAATAGAAAAGCCCATAGGAATACCGATACGCAGATATTCTTTTATCTGTGCATAATCCCGGAAGCTACATGCTTCCGTTTGCAGATCGGATTCCATCATTTCCTCGGAAGCAGTCTTGGAAACTGTCCGGACAGGATTTTTTGAAAAAGGCATATACCTGCGAAACTCATCTTCACGAAGAACTACAATTGAAAAAAAGATAAACAAAAGCCAATATGTCAAGCCAGTTGCAACTCCGGCACCAATGCCACCCAGTCTAGGCAAACCACACTTGCCAAAAATGAGCAGGTAATTCAAAATTGCATTAACAGGCAAACCAACCAAATAAAGCTTCATTGTTAAATCAGTGCGCCCAAGTGTATCAATAAGGCAGCGCAAAAGCACCGTCATAAAAAATGGTATAACTCCCAGTGCTACACCGCCAAGATACCCAAAGGCAATATCGTAAACCTCTGGTTCCAGCTCCATCTGAGCTAAAAAAATCGGCAAGCAAAAGTAGCCACAGACAATGACGAACACGCCAAAAATTACAGCCAGCAGCAGCCCCTGCATAAGTATGGTTCTGATTTTTCTCTCCTTGCCTGCTCCTAAGGCATTTGCCATCAAGGGCGTAGCACCCATAAGAATACCGATAAAACAGGTATACACAGGATCCCAGATATTGCTGCCTATAGCGGAGCCGGCCAAATCAACATTACCGGCCTGCCCGGACATACTGGCATCAACAAATCCCATCACCATATTAGCCAACTGTGTACCCAAGATCGGCAACATCGTGGTCATAAGTGTATGCAATTTTTTCCTATTTTCTGATTTAAATAATTCTAACACAATCCCTAATTTCCCTTATATATTATCTATCATCTATTACCTGTCTTTCAGGTGCAGCAGTCGTGCCATCAGTTCATCCAATCATTACTGAGCTCAACATCATTGTAGCATACCTGCCCCTGCATAACAGAATTTTGTGCTACTCGGGACATATTTCAACTTGTCATGATTGAGGGTAGCAGTAACCATTCATAATGATTTGCATTTAATGTAGAATTTTCATCTTAGCTTATTAGCAGAAAAATAAGCTTACATGTATTTAAGACAAAAATTCGTAAATTGCAATAACAAATTGAACAAAATTTTGAATTAATAGAAAGTCTCGACTGTCAGCCGTCTGCCGTCGGTACGAAAAACAACCGCTCCGTTAGTATTCATCACTCAATAGGAAATCCGCCACATGCATATTCTTTATTCCCTGAGTATTCCCTTGTGCAAATTCATCTGTTCTGAGAATGTATTTGGGATAATTATCTTTAATATCCAATAGACGGCTGCATTCCCGCAGAGCAGTTTTTTCTAAGCTTATTTCCTGTGTAACCTGAATATAAATTTTCTCATTCTGTTTTACTGCTACAAAATCTATCTCTCCCAACGGCGTTTTCCCGATAGAAACATTATACCCACGGCGACGCAATTCAAGGTACACCACATTCTCCAAACTAGCCGCCACGCTATCGGGATGATAGCCCAAAACACTATAGCGCAGAGCTGTATCGGCCAAATAAAATTTTTCCTGAGTTTTTAAGAACTCTTTTCCCTGTATATCGTATCTGGCGCAACGATGTAAAAGATATGCCTTTTCCAGCTTTCCCAAATAATTGTACACAGTCTCGTTATCCAGCGAACGTCGCTCAGCTTTTAGATAGTCAGAAATTGATTTTGCCGAAAATGTATTACCTATATTATCAAAGGTGTATTTGATAACTCTCTCCAACTGATCAATTTTCCGTATCTGATTTCTTCTGACAATATCTGAAAAAATCACCGAATTGTAGATATCATGGACAATGGTATAGATTTCCTCCTCCGAGTAACTGCGCAAATGAGTGGCAGGAAATCCGCCCAACCGGATGTAATTTGCCAGCTCGGAATGTGGCGAAGCGACAGTAGTGTGATGACTCTTAAAATTCAGGTACTCTGCAAAGGAAAGCGTGTAGATATTGAAAGCAATATATCGGCCTGTCAGATATGTATCTATTTCCGATGACATCAGCCGAGAATTTGAACCCGTTATGTACATATCCACATCATAGTCGGTGGCCAAAGAATTCACTATCTTTTCCCAGCCCTTTATTTCCTGCACCTCGTCAAGAAAAAGATAGCACTTTTCCCATGTCCTCAGCTTTGCTTTCAACACTCCATAGATTTCTTTTGCCGTCATGTCAGCATACTCCATAGAGTCAAAGCGCATGGAGATAAGCTGCTCTTCCGGTATGTGAAATTCATTATGCAATTTCTGCTGAATCAGCTTCAGTATTGTCGATTTACCACATCGGCGAATGCCTGTAAGGACTTTAATGAACGGAGTATCTTTATAAGCAATTATCCTATTGAGATAAAACGGTCTATTTAACATTTCTCTCACCTCACTACAAATATAATCCAATTTTCAGGAGAAAGTCAACAGTTTTGCGATTACACTCGCAAAACTGTTGACTTTCTTTGCTAATTTCACATCATAACCCATCATTCCTCATAAAACTTCTCGACAGTCAACCTATGTCCATCCGTACGAAAAACCACCGCTCCGTCAAGGTCGGTACGCAGCACCTGACAGCCACGAGCAGTCAGTCTGTCCAGAACAGCCTTATGGGGATGTCCGAAGGAGTTCTGATACCCGGCAGAGACAACTGCTGCCGCCGGATTGACCGCCTGTAAAAATTTCTCCGTAGTCGATGATTTCGACCCGTGATGAGCCACCTGAAGCACCGAGGCACGCAAGACCTCGGTGCTTTTCTTTTCGTCAGTAAACTGCAGCAGCTTCGCCTCACCGGAAGCAGGCAAATCTCCGGTAAAGAGAAACGATATCTCGCCTGCTGTCACCTTTATCACCATTGAGTATTCATTGCCGCCGCTCTTACCGGCTAAATCTCCCGGAGAAGTCACCGATATAATCTCCGCTTTCACGCCATCAATATCGTATACCGTTCCCGGCTCTGGGGATGATATATCCATCAGTTCCCGCTCACTGCCGGAAAGATACATCGCCGAAGCATAGGCGCCCTTTCCTTCACCGGCTGTTATGAGCCGAGCTTTTTCTTCCCGGCTCTGCCACCGCCACACTGCACCGGCTCCACCGGCATGATCCGCATGAGCATGAGTCAGGAAAATGTGCGTCAGGTCTGCCGATCTCACGCCGTAATGCTTCAGATACGGCACTACGACTCTGGCCCCTATATCAAATTCTCCGTCAATCGTTCCGCCTGTATCTATCAGGAATGCCTTGCCGCGAGGAGTCACCACCAGTGACGCATTGCCCTGTCCCACATCAATAAAGTGTACGGAAGTGATACGACTCTCCGGACGGAACAGCCACAGCAAGCCGCTCGTCAGCACAAGCAATCCAACGACGACAGTAGCCAGCCGTCTGCCCGGGAAAGTTTCTTTCAGCCATTCCCCTGTCCGGGAAAGCCGTCCGGCTAAAAAGCCTCTTGATTGTTCCCAGACAATCAACCCAAGCAGCAGATAGTACAGCACAGTCCAGCCCACAGAAATGGTCGGCAGATAAACGTTTCCTCCCGGCAGCTGCGCCAGCAAAGAAGAAAGCTCTCTGACCACGCCCATGACAAGTCCTGCTACGACAAAAGCCAGCTTCATCAGCGGCGGCAAAACCGCTCCTGCCAACCCGCCGCAAAGAGCCACCGCAATAATCAAATCCACCAGCGGAACAACGAGAAGATTGGCGATAAAAGAGGAAAAGGAAAACTGATTGAAGTACCAGCTGATTATCGGCAGCGTAGTGACATTCGCACCAAAGGTCACCGCCAGTCCCATCGCCAGCCAGCGAGATACACCCCGGTCTGTCAGCAGGCTTGTCACCGTCGGCGCTATGTAGATAAGACCGGCAGTAGCCAAAAATGACAGCTGAAAGCTGATATCATACAGCCAGCGGGGCTGATATATCAGAAGGGCAACCGCCAAAATAATCAGCAGCCTTCCCCCATCCCGACTGTCACCTCTGCCCCAGACAAATGCCCCGAATGCCGCTATCGCCATGAGACCGGAGCGAACAACCGGCGGGATAAGTCCCGACATCAGACTATAGAGCAGAACAACTCCCGTCAGCAGGGCAAAAATCACTCGTCGTCGCAGGCGAAGCACATCGCCTAGCCACAGCACGATGCCGGCCAGCAATGCCATGTGCGAGCCTGACACCGAAAGTATGTGGACAATTCCCGTTGTAGTGAAGTTCTCTACTAATGCTGTGTCAAGGTCTACATATCCGCCGAACAGCATCGCCATGACAGCCGCCCTGTCCCGCGCCGACACTGTCTCGGTCAGACCGCGGCTGAAGCTTTCCCGGATATTTGCCAGCTGCCGTCGCAACCGTGTCCACATGGACAGCTTTCCTTCATCCACTCTTTGTATGTCAAGCTTAATGGCAGTTATTCTGCCGGATATTCCCTTCGCCTTTGCCTGCCGGACTGTATCTATTCGTCCCGGATTGCTGTAGCCGCGAATAGCCCGCAGCTTCCCAGCCACCCGAACCCGATCTCCGATTTCCAGCGGTCGAAACTGACCGTCCGGCCTCTGCATTATCTCGGAGACGTAGAGGCAGCCGCCTTTTCGCAGCCGTTCTCCTTCCGTTACCCGGACAATGAAGCGCCGCCGCTGCTTCCCATTCACCAGCCCCAGCTCCGGCTCCTCCTCAACGACGCCGGAGAAATACACCTGCTCTCCGGCCAGCGAAGAACAGTCAGTCTCCCCCAGTGCTGCCTCATAGCGAAGAAATCCCATCAGAAAAAACAGCAGCATCACCGGCAGAAAAAACAAAGCACTGCCCCGATACGCACAAAGTCCGGACAGTGCCAAAAGAAAAACGGACAGTCCCCCCATCACCGCCATCAGCTCAAGAGGAACCATCCCATAATTGTCGGCCAGAATTATCCCGGTCGCAAAAATCAATCCTAACCCATTCAAAAAGCAAAGCTGATGCTGGCCAACTCGAAACAGTGACTTCATCAGCTCCACCCATTCTTCCATGTATACTGCTTAAAGGGTCAGTCTTCCCTTCAGCTTTTCAAAGCGCCCGGCTCCGATACCCGGCACCTCCTGAATATCCTCTATTCGCCGGAAGGCTCCATATCGATTCCGATGCTCGATAATTCGCCCGGCCAGAGCCGGGCCTATTCCCGGCAATGACTCCAGCTCTGCCGCCGTTGCACTGTTCAAGCTGACCGATTTGCTGTTTCCCGACATCGAAACAGCTCCGATTGCCGAAGTCGCTGTCTGCCCTTCCGCTCTTCGCGGCACCTCTATCCCCTGACCATCCGTCAGCGGCTGAGCCAGATTCAGCTTCTGACTGTCCGCCAGAGCGCCAAATCCTCCGGCCGCCTTCACGACATCTTCAATCCGGCTCCCGGCGGGAAGTTCAAATACTCCCGGCTGCTTCACTGCCCCGGAAACAAAGACTATCAGCCTGCCGCCGGCCGTTATCTGCGCAGCATTTTTACTTGCTGCGCCTGCTGCCCGACTGCTGCTTCCCAATGGCTGCTGTTCTGACAGAGCTCTTTCCTCAGCCGGAGCAGTCGGTCGTCCATTCACCGGGACATCTCTTCCCACTGACAGAGGCCCATCACCATCCGGCCACAAATAAAAGACGACGCCCAATGCCAACGCCATCAGCGCAAGCAGCACTGCTGCCTGCCGTTTGAACATTGGCATGGACGCCACCTCATCATTTCAGAATTAATTTAGAGTCGCCGGGAATTACTTAACGACCATAATGGGGCACTGTGCATTCTCCAGTACATACTGGCTGACGCTGCCCAGCAGCATACCCTTCATGGCACCAAGACCGCGACTGCCCATGACAATCATGTCGACCTTCTGCTCGTTGGCAAAGTCTACGATGGCCACTGCCGGAGAACCGGTCATGTTGTACTCGGAGGCTTTTACGCCCTCAGGAATCATGGACTGAGCCTGCGCAATGATTGCCTTTCCGGCCTCAGCGATAGCTTCCAGAACCTTATCGGTAAAGCAGGCGTTAATGGACAGCTGATTTACATTGGAAACCTGCAGGAACAAAATCTCTGCATCCTTTACGGCCTGAACATACTCGACAGCTTTCTTGATTGCCTCGGTTGCACTGGCGGAACCATCGATAGGAACAAGAATTTTCTTCATAACAAACACCTCATTTATTAAAATAAAATTTCATGGTCAATTATCTATTCCATACGATTAATATTCGCTATATAATTCTACTTTCCTTCTTTGCCCAAAAATTTTATTATGAACGAGCTACCCAAGAAGCAGCCTTCTCTCATCAACTGTTCCGTCTTCTTTCAATATGATTGCTTCGGTAATATTCCGACTTTGCTTCGTACATCCGCTTGTCGGCCAGCTTGTAGATACTGGAGAGCTGCCCGTCCGGAGCATCATCCTTCATGGCCATTCCCACAGAGATGCGTATCGGGAAATCGAAGCTTCCCCTCCACTCTGCGCATCTCCTATTCAGCTGTGCCTCCGCTGCAGCAAAGGTAGCTCTATCTGTCCGGAGCAGGGCAAAGAACTCATCGCCGCCGGCCCGGTAAACAGTGCCGTATTTCCCCAAGCTTTCCTGAATAAGTCTGCCGGCGTCTCTGATAAGTTCGTCACCGGCTGCGTGACCCAAATTGTCATTGGCTGTTTTCAGCCCATTCAAATCCATGCACACACAAATCAGGTTATCCGGTATGTCATTCTCCAGCTTTGCCAGCGCCTCATCCAGGGAACGGCGATTGTAAAGGCCGGTGAGCCCGTCCTTGTAGGCAAAATCGTAATACAGCTTCTGCTTCTGGTATCTGATGCGGACGATAGCTGCGGCTGCTGCCGCACCGCCTATCAGCAGCAGAGCCAGCAGCGACAGGGATACCTTGTTGTGCTTCAGAAATTCTACAAGGCTATAGTCGTTGGCATTTTCCAGATACTTTGCTGAGTAGCTGATTGTGTTATTTTTCTGCAGGGTATTCAGAGCCTGATTAATCAGCGGCAGTATTCCCTTGTGGTAATTGCTGACGCCGAAGCACTTTACGGTACCGTTCGGCAGCTCCACATAGCTCAAGTCTTCATAGTCTGCCATCCGCAGCAGTACACCGGCCCGCAGTCCGCTGAGTATAGCCCCGCCGGCTTTACCGGCCTTTACCGACTGCAGACATTCTTCAACCGAGTCGAGATATATTATTTCCCTGTCCGGGAAGTATCTCCTGACATAATCAGTCTGAATCTGATTGTGCCGGTTAATAGTCAGCGGCTTTTTCTTGGCTTCCTCCAAACGCCCCTGATAAACGAAGTTCATGGCGGAGGAGATTACCACGCTGGATGGATACATAGCATTTTCTTCACAGAAATATACATTGTCCGAAATGGGGAAAATAATATCCAGTTCGTGTCGATGTACAGCCTCTATCATAGACTCGGTAGTAGCGTATGCCTTGTAGGCAAAGTTCACCGGACGGTCAATTTTCAGATTGCTGAAGCCGACAGTCAGAGCGTCTGCCATGACGCCGATAGCTTTGCCGCTCTCATCGGTGCCGCAGTAAGGCAAAAAGTTGTTCACGTAGCCAACGCGAATTGTGTAATTATGTTCCTCCAGCCACTTTCGCTCCTGTGCCTGAAGATGAACCCCGACGGCACTGTTACTGAAATATTTCCCCGAGAGCATATTCAGATAATACGGCTCATTGGTATCAATAGTCGAAAGCGCCAAATTCAGCTCATCAAGAAGGTCAGTACGCTGCTTGGCAACGCAAAGGTACATATTTACGCTGCCAATTTTCAGAAGGGGCTTAGTCTTATTCTTGGCACTTACGGAAGCACCTTCACCGATAAAGGCATCTATCTCGCCGCGCTCCAGTGCCTGATCCCGGTCATTAACATCTCTGTAGACGATGACCTCAGCCGTCACAGATTTCTCCCCCAGCCACTTCCTGAGGTTCGCATCGAGCAGTCCGTTGATGGTGCCGATTTTCTTTCCGTTCAGTGTGGCGGGATTTAGTGTAATATCGGTATTATCTTTGCTGACATAGAGATAGTAGCCCTCATAGCCCATCGGATAGTCAGGATAGTTCATGATGGACTTTCGCTCATCGGCGTAGCCGAGGCCGGCAAGCAAATCAATCTCACCATTTTTGAACGCAGTAAACAGGTCATCCCAAGAGCCGTATACGTACCTGTACCGCCAGCCGGTGATAGAGGCTATCTTCTGCAGATATTCGTAGCTGTATCCATTCTTTGGAGCTCCCGGGGCTGCTCCCTCCTGAAAATTCTCATTCTGATAGTAGCCCACTGTCACCACATGCCCGGTCATCTTGTTGGCTCGGCTGTATTGCGGCAGAAGTATTGAGATAAGCAAAAGGACAGCCCAAACTGAGTACGCTGCCCTTGTTATTATTCTCCACATTAAACTGTACCTTTTGTACAAACCGTACTTTCACACTTCAAAACCGGCAGGTCATCCCTCCTGCCCTATTGTCTTAATTTTATCATACTTATGGCCAAACATAAAGTAAGACTGTCTATTTTTTATAGGATTAAGTTCCTAACATTTCTATGCATCAAGGAAATGCTTCCAGCATAATGTAAAAAAGGCAATAAAAAAAACACCCATCTGATGATGAGTGGCTGATTTGTCGGATGGTGGAGACGAGGGGGATCGAACCCCTGACCTCTTGCATGCCATGCAAGCGCTCTCCCAGCTGAGCTACGCCCCCGACTTGTGAACACATCGAGTATATTACATCTTTGCCGGATATTTGTCAATAGCTTTTGACAATTTCTTCAAAAGATTTTAGCTCAGAAGGAATTCACGGAATACAACATTGCCGTATTGCATCCCCTTTTTCGTGAGCCGAAGTCCTGCTTCATCCGATACCAGCAGTCCCTGCTCGACCAAGGGCGGAATAACCTCGCCAAATATCTCCTCAATGTCCACGGTATACTTATTACGGAAGCCCTGACGGGATACACCGGCAGCAGTCCTAAGTGCCAGAAAGCAGAACTCCTCCATGCTTTCCTCTCGACCGATGAGGTCATACCGCACTTCGTCACGACCGAGAATGTACGGCTCCAGTTTCCCGGTCCCGGAGAAACGGCATCCGTACTCACCGCCTACATCCCACGGACCGTAGGAGTGAGCCCCTGCTCCCATACCAAGATAGGGAATATCCTGCCAGTAGCTGAGATTGTGGCGGCTCTCCCTGCCGGGCAGGGCATAGTTGCTTATCTCATATCGTTCGTAGCCGCGGCGGGGCAATTCTTCCGTCAGATAGTCATACATATCCCCTGCCTCATCCTCATCCGGCAGAGACAATTCTCCGGCAAAGCGGCCGGCACACTGCATCTGCTGGAAGGGTGTGCCGTCTTCAATTGTCAGCCCGTAAACAGAGATATGCTGCAGCTGCGGAGATATCGCCAGTGCCGCCTCGACCGTGGCCTTCAAGTCATCAAGGCTTTGCCCCGGCAAGCCGTACATCAGGTCAATACTGATGTTTTCAAAGCCTGCTTCTCGCGCCCAGTCGATGGCATTGTACGCCTGTTTCGCCGTATGGATGCGGCCGATATTTTTCAGTAGCCGGTCATCGAAGCTCTGCACGCCCAGACTCAGACGGTTGGCTCCTGCTTCCCGGAGACGGGAAAGATAGCTGCTGTTGACGGTGCCGGGATTGGCTTCTACCGTTATCTCGGCGTCCTCGTCCATAATGAAGGATTCCCTTATGTGGGAAATCAGCCCGGCCAAATCTTCCGCCGGCAGAGCGGTAGGTGTGCCGCCGCCGAAGTAAACAGTAGATACCTTATAAGGATTTTCCGCAGCCGACAGGAGACTTCCTCTGTCGGTTATTTCTTTTCGCAGTGCTTCCACATAGGGCTTCATCCATTCACTGCGGCCGGCGTAGGAAACAAAATCACAGTAAAAGCATTTCTGTCGGCAAAAGGGTATATGCAAATAAAGTCCGCACTTGTTCATAGAATATCAATGTACCTTCAAAATCGCCATGAATGCTTCCTGCGGAACCTCAACACTGCCCACTGCCTTCATGCGCTTCTTGCCTTCCTTCTGCTTCTCCAGCAGCTTCTTCTTTCGGGAAATATCACCGCCGTAGCACTTGGCGATAACATCCTTGCGGTAGGCTCGGACATTGGTGCGGGCGATGACCTTGCTGCCGATAGCAGCCTGAATGGGAATCTCAAACATCTGCTTCGGGATGAGATCCTTCAGCTTGGAGGCCAGCAGGCGACCGCGGTTTGCCGCATTGTCCACGTGAACGATGGTCGACAGTGCATCCACAGGATCACCGTTCAGAAGGATATCCAGCTTCACCAGCTTGGACTCACGGTAATCCGACAGCTCATAATCAAGCGAAGCATAGCCGCGGGTAGTTGACTTCAGCTCATCGAAATAGTCATAGATAATCTCAGACAAAGGAATCTGATAGGTGAGCATAACGCGATTAACATCGAGATAGTCCATGCTGATATAAATGCCGCGCTTGTTCTGCGAAACTTGCATTACTGCGCCGACATAGTCGTTGGGGACGATTACCGTCGCCTTTACATACGGCTCCTCGATACGGTCTATCTTCTGCGGAGGCGGCAGCTTCGCCGGATTGTCGATAGCCAGCTCCTCGCCGTCCGTCTGGAACACATGATAAATAACACTGGGGGCGGTCATGATAAGCTCAAGATTGTACTCTCGCTCAAGGCGCTCCTGAATGACGTCCATGTGAAGCAATCCAAGGAAGCCGCAGCGATAGCCGAAGCCCAGCGCGATAGAGGTCTCCGGCTCAAAAACCAGCGCCGCATCATTGAGCTGAAGCTTTTCCAAAGCATCCTTCAGATTGTCATAATCAGAGCTGTCGACCGGATAGAGACCGCAGAATACCATCGGCTTCGCACCGCGATAGCCCGGCAGAGGCTCCGCTGCTCCGTTTTCTGCCGTGGTGACGGTATCACCTACCCGCACATCGCTGACAGACTTCAGACTGCCGGCAATATATCCGACATCGCCGGCCTGCAGCACACCGGTCTCTACCATCATAGGACGGAAGCAGCCAATCTCCGTGACATCAAAAACCTTGCCGGTGGCCATCATCTTCAGAGTCTGACCCTTTTTGATAGCACCTTCCATGACACGCACATTGGCCACAACGCCCTTGTAAGAGTCAAAATAAGAGTCGAAGATAAGCGCCTTCAACGGTTCTTCATTGCTTCCGGATGGTGCCGGGATATACTTCACAATCGCTTCGAGGATGTCGCCGATTCCTTCACCGGTCTTGGCTGAGCAAAGGACGGCGTTGTCTGTATCAAGACCGATGACATCTCTTATCTCACGCTTTGCTTCCTCCGGCTCGGCGCTGGGAAGGTCGATCTTATTAATGACCGGGATTATCTCAAGGTCGTGCTCCAGCGCAAGATAAACGTTGGCCAGAGTCTGTGCCTCGACGCCCTGTGTGGCATCGACTACCAGCAGCGCGCCTTCGCAGGCGGCAAGGCTGCGGGAAACCTCGTAGTTGAAGTCAACGTGACCCGGTGTGTCGATGAGGTTCAGCTCATATTCCTCTCCGTCCTCGGCCTTGTAGTTTAGGCGAACAGTCTGCGCCTTGATGGTGATACCACGCTCACGCTCCAAATCCATGCTGTCGAGAATCTGGTCGGCCATCTCGCGCTTCGTGAGAGTACCGGTAGCCTCGATGAGACGGTCGGCAATAGTAGACTTGCCGTGGTCTATATGCGCAATGATGGAAAAATTTCTGATATTTTTATTCTGCATCTGCGGAGTTCCTTCCTAAATTTAGCTTAGTTACCTATTATAATCTAAAATTCTTTTATGAGCAATACAAAAGGGAGACGGCAAAGCCGTCTCCCACCCTTATGTAATTGCGAATGAATAGGGACTATAAGAAAACCGTTGTGTTGATTACCGAGCGAAAGCAGGTTTTCGTCAGCTCCTATTCCAAGCTACGTCTCACGTTCAATGAAGCAGCTGTTACTTCAACGCCTCAGCCAGCACGTCAGCATTCTTTGCCATAGTCTTCAGA
This sequence comes from Selenomonadaceae bacterium, assembly GCA_045616885.1. GTDB lineage: Bacteria > Bacillota > Negativicutes > Selenomonadales > Selenomonadaceae > RGIG250. The sequence continues at coordinate 22,476 of JAZLHS010000186.1, forward strand.
TAAGAGTCCTTATTCTCCGGTTTAGCCTCGCCGGTAACACAGGGGTCAAGCTGATAAATCTTCGCTCCTGTCTCTCGTGCTACAGTTTCAGCTGCCGCCGGAGAATACTGCGGCTCCGCGAAAAGCACCTTCACCGGCATGCCCTTTACCTGCTTAATCAGCGCTTCAAGCTCCTGGGGAGTCGGCTCAGTACCCGGCTCACGCTCTACCACGTCCACAATCTCCAGCTTGAACTCCTCGGCCATGTACGGGAACGCCTCATGGAAGGTCACGATTTTGCGATTGGTGAGCGGGTCAATCTTGCTGTGCATATCCTTCTTCAGCTTGTTCAGCTTAGCAATGTAGGCCTCAGCATTCTTCTTGTACAGGTCAGCATGCTTTGCATCGGCTGTCGCCAGCTGGTCAGCGATGTTCTGTACCTGTTTGATGTAGTGGGAAACACCGACCCACAGATGAGGATTCGGCCCTTCCTCACCCTTCAACATTGAAATACCCTTTGCGGCCTCGACAATTTTCAAATTTTTCCGGGACTCCGTAACCTTGGTCAGGAAGTTCTCCATCCCGCCGCCGTTTGCCACAAAGATATCGGCTTTTTCCAGCCGCTTCATGTCCTCAACGCTTAGCTGATAGTCGTGAAGGCAGCCGGTCTGAGGCGCAGTCATATTGCTTACCTTTACTCCCTCTACTCCATCGGTGACATTTATTGTCGCCACATACATAGGAAAGAAAGAAGTAACAATCTGAACGCCGTCCTTCTTCTTTTCACCGCCGCCGCAGCCGGTCAGCAACATCATTGACATCAATACACTCATCAGACACAATATTTTTTTCATTTTCTTCTCCTCTATAGTGTAAATTGCAACTCATTTGCAATTTATTATGCATGCCAATACACTCATTGTCAAGAAGAATTTGCAACCCAATCGCATTTTATTATAGAAATTACCAAAAATAAAACCACCTGCCAACAATTTCCGGCAGGCAGTATATCTTTATTCTGTTTTGCAGTCCTCACAACGTCCGACAATCATCGTTTTACCATAATCCACACCGATACCATAGGCCGCCTGAATCTTTTTCCCGAACTCTTCCACGAAATCCTTTTCCAGATGAAAGACTCTGCCACAGGCTGAGCACTGAGCGTGGAGATGGCGGTCGCATTGCTCATGCCCCTCAGAATACTGATAGCAGGTTGCTTGCGAATCATTTTCTTTGTAGCGTAGCAGCTTCCCCTCAGTATACAGCTTCTCCAGATTGCGGTACACTGTCGCCCTGTCAATATTTTCCCCAGCCAATTTCAGCTGTTCAAAAACATCACGAGCCGTAAATCGCTTCCCTGTGTTCCGTTGAAGATATTCTATAATCAAGGCTCTAGCCTTTGTCTTGTATTCATGCTTCGCCATGACATCACCACCCTTTGACAGCATATACAGCTATTATTGTAGCAGATTACTTCATCTCATACAACTTGCTACTGAAATATGTAGCATAAGGCGAACAGAATTCATACAATAAAATCACAGCAAAAAAAGAGCAGTGAAAAATATTTTCTCATTCTTCACTGCTCTTTTAAGCACAGCTATTAAATTATTCTGCCTCTTCCTCAGTCTTTTCCAACGGCTTTACTTCACGCTGACCGCCGAAGCCGCGGAGAGTGACCCACAGCGGGCTGGCGATAAAGATAGAAGAATAGCAGCCGGACAGGAAGCCAACGTTCAGGGCGAAGGCAAAATCCTTGGTGGTCTCGCCGCCGAACCAGTAGAGAGCGCAGGTAGTGAACAAGCAGGTAACAACCGTATAAAGGGAACGGGTGAGAGTCTGATAAACGCTGCGGTTTGCCAGCTGCTCCACATCGCCGCCGCGGCGGAAATGAATGCGGAGATTTTCTCTGATACGGTCGAAGATAACGATGGTGTCGTTGATAGAGTAACCGACGATAGTCATGAGAGCTGCGACGAAGGAGCTGTCCAGCTGCTTCTGCAGCAGAGAGAATACGCTGAGAAGAATCAGGACATCGTGTACCAGCGCCAATACCGCCGCAATACCGAACTTCCACTCAAAGCGGAAGGAAACGTAGAGGACGATGAGTGCCCAGCTGAGGAGCGTAGCCCAAATAGCGTTCCAGACCAGCTCAGAGCCGATGACAGCACCCACCTTCTCCTCGCGGAGCATGGTGTAATTACCCAGCTTATCCTTCAGAGAGGCCATGACCGCCTTGCGTTCATTTTCCTCCAAATCGCCGGTACGAATCATTACATCCTTAGCCGCAGTAGCGGAGCTGGTCTCGCCGGAGAGCTGAATCGTGCTGTTGTCCAGCTTGTACTCCTTCAGGACATCGCGAACTTCCGTAATCGCAACTTCTTTATCGAAACGCAAGTCGATGATAGTACCGCCGGTAAAGTCGATACCAAAGTTGAAGCCTCTGGTGAACATACAGAAGATACCGGGGATGATTACCAGCAGGGAGAGGAGATACCATATCTTGCGATGACCGACGATGTTAAAGCGCTTGCGGTCTTCTTCATCAGCCTTCATCTGACGAGCTTTTATCTTAGAAAGACGCTTCTCTTTAGCCACGAGCCATCGCCTCCTTTCCGAAATTCTCCGTGCCGTTGGGCTTTGCGCCATAGATAAACGGATTGGAAGAAATATCTGCTCTGATGAGCCGCTTCAGCATGTACTGAGTCAGGGTGATAGCCGTGAACATACTGAGAACAACGCCGAGGCCAAGGGTAATGGCAAAGCCGCGGATGGAGCCGGTGCCGAATACGAAGAGGACAACGGCCGCAATGATAGTAGTGATATTGGAGTCGAGAATGGTGGTGAAAGCACGGTCAAAGCCCGCGTCCATAGAGAGGCGCAGGGACTTGCCCACCGCATATTCTTCCTTGAAATGCTCGAATATAAGAACATTGGCGTCGACTGCCATACCGATTGACAGGATGCAGCCGGCAATACCCGGCAGGGTCAATGTCGCATCAAGGAATTTCAGAGAGCCGAGCAGCAGCACGGTGTAAGCCATGAGGCTGATGTCAGCAATGAAGCCGATACCGCGATAGAAGATGAGCATAAAGATAAGAACAGCGCCGAGACCGATGGCAAAAGCGAACTGGCTCTTGTCCTTGGAATCCTGACCGAGGGTCGGGCCGACGGTACGGGTCTCAATGATGTTCATCTTCACCGGAAGGGCACCGCTGCGGAGAAGAATAGCCAGATTGTGGGCTTCCTCCAAGGTGCGGGAGCCGGTGATTACAGCACGGCCGCCGGTGATTGCTTCATTTACTCGGGGAGCGGTAAGCACAACGCCGTCAAGCAGGATGGAAATGGTACGGCCTACATTCTTGCGAGTCAGGTCGGCAAACTTCTCGCCGCCCTCTGCGGAGAATTCCAGACCGACAAGGTTCTGACCGTTCTGGTCAGTCTGCTCCTTAGCATCCTTCAAATCGGTACCGTTCAGGACAGTAGTACCGGATTCATCTTTGAACTCCAGCATTGCCGTCTTGCCGATAACATTGATAGCCTTGTCCGGGTCTTTGATACCCGGCAGCTCGATGATGATACGGCGGTCGCCCTGACGCTGAATGATAGGCTCGGTGAGGCCCAGCTCATTGACGCGCTTCTCCATGATACGGACTACGCGTCCCATGGCATCCTCATTGACAGCTGCCTCCGCAGTGTCCTCAGCCTCCAGTACCACGTGGGTACCGCCTTGCAGGTCCAGACCCTGACGGATAGAGAATGCCAGCGGTTTTACGAAGGCGAAGAATACGCCAACGACCACGGCAATCGTTGCCAGGAGCTGAATCAAACTGGATTTTTTCAACTCGGTTCTCCCTTTCTCATTTGATTTCTAATATGTTGGTCTCCGTAAAAACGGAATTAACCTGCTGATCATAAGCCTCCCGTGGAAAACCCTCCTCGGGAAAAATCTGACAGTCAAAGACTACCGCCAGCCGGCTGGCTCTTGCCGCCCTTATCAGGTACCGGTCGTAGAAGCCGCCGCCCATCCCCAGACGATAGCCCGCCTCGCTGAAGGCCACCGCCGGAACGAGAATACAGTCAAGGTCTTCGGGTTTTATTATCTCCCTAGCCTCTTCTCTGACCGTCGGGATATTGAAATCTCCCGGTACCAAATCGGCAAACGACTTCAGCTCCACTGCTTCCATCAGCCCCGGCCCGGTGACCAGCGGCAGCGCCACTCTCTTTCCCATATCCAGCAGACGACGAAGGATATCCTCCATCTCTACCTCATCCTTCATGGAAAAGAAACCCAATACCGTCCGGGCTGACCCGATTCGTTCATCCGCCAGCAGCTTTTCGGCAATCAGGCGGCTTTTCTCCTGCCGTTCTTCAGCCGTGAGGCTTCGACGGCGGCCAAGTGCCTCCTTGCGGAGCAGCTTTTTCTGCCCGGCAATGTCAGTCATCACTTGTCGAGACCGGCCTCTTTCTCATTCAGACGAAGCTCGTCATTCATCCCCAGCTCATCCTTGCCCTGAGAAAGATTTTTCTGAATAGCAGCCCGGGATACCTGAATTACTACCTTATCGGCAATCTTCAGGCTGATAATATTGTCCTTTATCTCCTGAATTTCGCCGAAAATGCCGCCGATGGTAACAACCCGGTTGCCCTTGTGCAGCCCTGACAGCATCTTCTTGCGGCGACTCTCCTCGTTCTTGCCGGGGCGGTACACCAGAAAGTAGAAGATAAACGCCATGCCGATAGCCGGCGCATAAGTAATCAAATAATTAAGTGCTGTGTCCATTCCTTGACCTCCAAATATTTAATGCTATTTCATTCGACAGGACCTCCTGTCGGTAATGACAATTCAGATATCCCTATTTCGCCTTGGGATTGTAGTTCGCCAAAAATTCACTGCGGAATTCGCCAAAGCGGCCGTCGATTATCGACTGCCTCATATCCCGCATAAACTGACAGAGGAAATAGAGATTGTGCAGAGACAGCAAACGCAGTCCGAAAATCTCTCCTGCCCGGAAGAGATGGCGAATGTAGGAACGGGTATAGCCGTTCCGGCATGCGTAGCAGCCACAGCCCTCTTCCAGCGGCCGTTCATCCTCGGTGTACTCGCTGTTCTTAATGACGATGCGTCCGCTATGAACCATAGCCATGCCGTTTCGCGCCACTCTGGTTGGATATACGCAGTCAAACATATCTATACCGCGGGCTACGCCCTCCACCAGATAATCAGGTGTACCCACGCCCATAAGGTAGCGGGGCTTATCCTGCGGCAGCAGCTCCAGCGTATAGTCCAGCATCTCATTCATCAGCTCCGGAGGCTCTCCCACGGAGAGGCCGCCTACCGCATAGCCGGGGAAATCCAGCTCAATGAGAGCTTCGGCACTGTAGCGGCGCAGTTCCTTGAACATACCGCCCTGAACTATGCCGAACAATCCCTGATTGTCCGCTCCCTCCATCGCCTTTTTGGAGCGAACTGCCCAGCGGGTAGTCCGCTCGGTAGATTGCTTCGTATACTCAAAGTCAGCCGGATAAGGCACGCACTCGTCAAAAGCCATGACGATATCAGAGCCTAAATCTCGCTGCACCTTCATGGAAACTTCCGGCGACAGAAATTTCTTTGAGCCGTCCAGATGTGAGCGGAAGGTAACACCTTCCTCGGTTATCTTGCGGAGATCTCCCAAAGAAAAGACCTGAAATCCGCCGCTGTCGGTGAGTATCGCCCGAGGCCAGTGCATAAACTTATGCAGGCCGCCGGCCTTCCTCACCAGCTCCGAACCCGGTCGGAGAAAGAGGTGATAAGTATTGCTGAGGATTATTCCGGCATTGATGTCCAGCAATTCATCCGGCGATACGCCCTTGACGCTGGCCTGAGTTCCCACCGGCATGAAAATCGGGGTAGGGAAGCTACCGTGGGGGGTATGAATTATGCCCGCCCGGGCCCCGGTCTTCTCATCCTTGGCAATAAGCTCATATTTTATTGCAGGCACTAAAAAACTCCTATACTCTCTCGGTCACTACATCGTAAGCGAAGCCGGCAGCAACCTTGACCTTGATTATATCGCCGGGCTGAGAATCTTCGTCTCCTTCTACATAGACATTGCCGTCTACATCGGGAGCCTCGCGATAGGAACGCCCAAAGACGACATTTTTCTCCTGTCCGTCGTCGTCCACATCCCGACCCTCGACCAGCACTTCAAATTCTCTGCCCACCAGAGACTGATTTGTTTCCTCACTTATCTTGGACTGCAGCGCCATCAGGTCGTGATACCGCTCCTCCATGACCGCTTCTTCTACCTGATTCGGCATATCGTAGGCCGGCGTATCCTCTTCCCTTGAATAGGTGAAGACACCCAGCTTATCAAAGCGCATATCCTCTACGAACTTCCGGAGCGTCTGATACTGCTCCTCCGTCTCACCCGGGAAACCGACAATGAATGTCGAGCGGATACATACGCCGGGAATTCTCTCCCGAAGCTTCTTTATCAGGCTCCGCATTCCTTCATTGGTATCGGGGCGGCGCATATTCCGCAGCACGGTATCATCTCCGTGCTGGAGCGGCAAATCAACATACTTTACGATTTTCGGCTCACCGGCAATCGTCTCAATGAGCTCGTCGTTGAAGAATCTGGGGTAGGAGTACAGAGTCCGCACCCAGTCGAGCTTCTCTATCTTGCACAGCTCTTTAAGCAGGGCGGCCAGCTTCGGCTCGCCGTAGCGGTCTTTGCCATAGCTTGCACTGTCCTGTGCCAGCAGAATTATCTCCCGGACACCGCTGTCAACAAGTCGCTTGGCTTCCTCTACGATATCCTCGATGGGACGGCTGCGCAGCTGTCCTCTGATAAGGGGGATAGCGCAAAAAGCACAGCGGTTGTTGCATCCTTCGGCAATCTTCAGATAAGCTGTATAGGGCGCGGTCGTAAGGATACGAGGCGTCTCTGAGCTATAGAGCAGTTTATCCTCGCCGACGATTATCACCCGTCGACCGGAAAGGACTTCCTCTACTGCTTCCATTATCCTGTCACAGGAACCGGTACCGATAACGGCATCTGCCTCCGGCATCTCGTCCAGCAGCTGCTTGCCATAGCGTTGAGACAGACAGCCGGTCACAATGAGAGCCCGGCACTTGCCTACGCCCTCATTCTTATATTCTGCCATAGAGAGGATGGTCGTGATGGCCTCCTCCTTGGCCGATTCTATGAAGGCGCAAGTATTGACAATGAGGATATCCGCCTCTGCCGGCTCCGGACTCACCTCGATTCCGGCCTTCTGCAGCAGACCAAGCATGACTTCCGTATCAATGAGATTCTTCGAGCAGCCCAGACTGATAAATCCAGCTTTCATATCTCTCGCCCTCCTTTTCTTCATTCTTCATATTGTTCATTTCATCCTGACCTCCCTGAGCCAGCGGTCAAGGAGTCTCTGCCGCTCCGCCTTTGCAATGGGCGAATCCGGCTGTTCAAAAAGCACGTGGCCTTTCCCGGCGAAAGCCTTGGTCGATATAGCCGTCGGATTGGTCGGCATATAGAAAAGCTCATGGCAGCGCATTACCAGCATTGCTTCATCTGTCAGCAGCCAGTCGGCAAAAGCCCTCGCCTCCGCAGAATCCCGGCCGGCCTCGGTAATGCCGACACCGGTCATCACGAATGAGGTTCCGTCCTCCGGCCAAATGAGCCGCAACGGATAGCCCTGCTCTATGTAGCGGATGGCCTCACTGCCGGAGACGATGACTACGTCCGCCTCCCCCATTCCGGCCATTCTTGCCGGAGTGGACAGATACTTGGCATACTGAACGATTCGCGGATGAAGCCGCTGGAAAAAGTTCAGCGTCCTATTCTCACCATATACATTAGAAAGACACACAAAAAGCTCCGCCGACGCCTCCGCCGCCGGAAAATCCGTCATTGCCAGTCTGGCATTAGGAGGCAATGCCTCCAATTCCTCCCAGACCAAGGGCAGTGATTTAAGTGTTTTGCAGTAATCGCTGTTAAGAGCAATGACCATCGGATCATACCAAACGCCAACATAGGAATCGTTTGGTCCATGAAAAGCCTCGCTTACCTGATCGGATGCTTCACTGATGTATGGGACAAAGCCACCGACTCTTGCCACCTGTCGCAGGGTGTCGGCATCGGCCAGTACCAGCTCGCCCTTTCCTTCACGGACCCGTTTCACCAGCTCCTGACTTTTCAGGGGAACGAGCTCCGGTGCTACGCCGGTTATCCGTCCGTACTCTTCAGCCAAGGGAGCTGCCAGCTCAATGGGCAGCGTGGTGAGGACAGTCAGCTGAGCCGAATGGTTCGTTCCCTGCTTTCCGTCCGCCGAAAGCCATGACATAAAAGGCAGCAGAAGCATCGATATCGCCGCTACTGCGAAAAGCGCAGCGAGCCTCATCGTACTCCTTCGTATCATAGAAAGCCTCTTTTACCAAATAATCCGTTTTATTATATAAGAGTTTGCCGCTTTTTACAAGTAAAGAAAATATAAGGAAAATGCGTCAGTCCCGCTTCGAGACTGACGCATTTTTATCACATGTTAAGCCTTCTTACTTTTCAGTTTTCCTGACAGATAATCGACCACAACATACATTACCGGTATGAGGAAGATACCTACGAAAGTAGTGAAGGTCATACCGCCTACTACGGCGTTGCCCATAGATACGCGGGCACCGGCACCTGCACCGGTGGCGATAGCCAGCGGCAAGCAGCCGATGATGAAGGCGAAGGAGGTCATGAGTATCGGACGGAGACGGAGATGTGCCGCATTGGTTGCCGCAGTCGCAGCATCCTGACCGCTTTCTCTGTTCATCTTCGCATACTCAACGATGAGGATTGCGTTCTTCGTCGCCAGACCGATGAGCATGATGAGTGCAACGTTCATGTACACATCGTTGCTCTGACCTCTCAGCAGCTGGGAGCCATAGCAGCCAAGCACCGCCGGAGGAAGTGTCAGCATAACGGCAAAGGGGATTGACCAGCTCTCATAGAGAGCCGCCAAGCAGAGGAATACGAAGATAACGGAGATAATGTTTACATACAGAGCCTGATCTCCAGCCTCGCGCTCATCGCGGCTCTGGTCGACCCACTCGATGGTGTAGGTGACCGGGAGAATTTCCTTTGCGATACGCTCCAGTGCAGCCATGGCATCACCGGTAGAATGACCGGGAGCCGGAGAGCCGGCAATCTTGAAGGCAGATGCACCATTGAAGCGGGATACGGAAGGAACCGTCATGTTCGGCTTCGTGGTGACCAGCGTATCAAGGGGAATCATCTGACCGTGACTGCTGCGAACGAAGAAGCAGTTCATCTTCCGGGCATCGTTTCGGAAGTTTGCATCAGCCTGCATGACTACCTTCCAGGTACGGCCGAAATTATTGAAGTCGTTGACTTCCATGCCGCCCAGGAATGACTGCAGCGTTGCGAAAACATCGGATACCGGAACACCGAGAGCCTGACACTTTTCGCGGTTTACATCGAATATCAGACCGGGAGTATCGGTATTGAAGGTGGTGTATGCGACGGCAATGGATGGCTCCATGTTCGCCCGCTTGACGAATTCCTTGGCGTACTTGTCCATGACCTGAACACTGTCGCCGCCGAGATTCATGACGTAGAGAGAAAGGCTGCCTGTCTCGGAGAGACCGGGAAGCGCCGGCATATTGAAGGCAATGACATTTACCTCCGGCATGGAAGCTCCGATGCCGAACACCTGCCCAATTACCTGATGAGAAGTAGTGCTTCGCTCAGCAAAGGGCTTCAGGGAAATCGGCATAAGACCGGCGGAAGCCTTCGGTGCACCGGAGAGGATATCGTAGCCGGCAACGCCCATGGAATGAGCAACGCCGGGAATTTCAGCGATACGCCGCTCCAGCTCCTGCATTACCTGAATGCCGCGGTTGCCGGAGGCACCTTCTGCCAGACTGTAGCTGGCGATGACCATGCCCTGGTCTTCTTCCGGAACATAAGAGGTAGGAGTAAAGTGTGCAACCACACCGGTAAGGCCGACGATAAGGATGAGACCGATGACCATCAGCTTGGCATGAGCGATGCAGATGCCGACCATGCTGGTGTATTTTTCCAGAGTGCGGTTGAACCAGCGGTTGAAGCCAACGATGATTCTATCCATGAAGCCGGTACCGGCCGATTCGGAAGCAGCGTGCTCTTCCTTGAGGAGTGTTGCACAGAGAGCCGGAGTCAGGGACAGCGCTACGACAGCCGACAAACCCATTGATACGGAAATGGTAAGGGCGAACTGCTTGTAGAGCTCACCGGTAGTACCGCCCATGAAGGCCGTGGGGACGAATACCGCTGCCAGTACCGCAGCGATGGCAACAACCGGGCCGGAAACCTCGTCCATGGCTCGATAGGTTGCTTCCTTCGGAGACAAACCGTTATCCTGAATGTGATGCTCAACGGCCTCAACTACGACGATAGCATCGTCGACAACGAGACCGATAGCGAGAATCATCGCGAAAAGACTGATGGTGTTGATGGTGAAGCCCATGAGGACGAAGGCACCGAAGGTACCGACCAGCGATACCGGAACCGCCAGCATGGGGATGAGGGTAGCTCGCCAGCTTCCCAGGAAGATATAAACGACGATGAGAACGAGGACGAGAGCCTCAAAGAAGGTATGAGCAACCTTGGAAAGGGACTCCTTGATGAATTCACTGTTATCCTGGAAGATATTCAGCTCCATATCATCCGGCAGACGAGTCCGGGCATCCTTCATTACCTCTCTGATACCATCAGCCGTCTCGATAGCGTTTGCGTCGGAAGTAATGGATACGGCAAAGGCAACGGATTCACCGTTGTCGATTTCTGAATAAGGGACGTCCATTCGAGGACCTTCCTTGACATTGGCCACATCCCGCACCCGGAGAGTCTGACCATTCTCCGAGCGAATGATGATGTTCTGGAACTCTTCAACAGTCTTCAGACGTCCTTCAGCGGAAGCAGCGTAGGTCATTTCCTGCTGCTCGGCAGTCGGACGGGAACCGATGGAGCCTACCGGTGCCTGAATATTCTGAGTCTTGATTGCTGCTGCGACTTCAGCTACAGTCAGGCCAAGCTGAGCCAGCTTATCCGGCATCAGCTCGATACGCATAGCGTACTCCGGGCCATACTCATTGATGGTGGATACGCCCTTGACTCGCTTCATGGCATCCAGGAAGTTTGCCATAGCATAGGTGCGCAGGAACATGCCGTCATAGGTTTTCTTAGGAGATGACAGCTGGAAGAACATCAATGTCTGGGGAGATTTTTTCGCCGTAGTAATACCATAGGCACTTACTTCATTCGGCATAGAGGTAGATGCCTGGGAAACACGGTTCTGAACCTCGACCGCGGCAATATCGGCGTTCTTCTCCAGATTGAAGGTAACATCGAGAGTGTAGTTACCGGTGTTTGTAGAAGTCGAGCGCATATCGCGCATGTTCTCAACGCCGTTTACCTTCTGCTCGATAGCCTGAGCAACTGCCTCTTCAACAGTAGTCGAGCTGGCACCTACATAATTGGTTGTTACGGATATCTGCGGCTTCGTTATGTTCGGGTATTGGGCGATAGGCAGGCTAAAGCCGGCAATAGCACCGACAAGGGTGATGAGTATTGACAAGGCCATCGCAAAGATAGGTCGGTCAATGAAAAATCTTGCCATTCTTCAAAAACCTCCTGTCAACGAGCTACAGCCTTGTCAAGCTCGGCCTCGGTCATGGGCTGAGCAGTAACGGTCACACCGTTGTTTACATTCTGGATACCCTCGACGACGATGTTTTCGTTGCCCTCCAGTCCGGACTCGACCATGATAAGACGGCCAACGAGCTTTCCGACCTGAACTTCCTTCAGCTGTACTTTATTTTCGCTGTCGATTACGGCGACGAACTTCTTGTAGAGAATATCTTTGATTGCGCGCTGCGGAATGAGGATAGCATTCTTCTTTATGCCGGCGTTGGCCTGAACGCGGGCAAACATTCCCGGCAGGAGCAATCTATCAGCGTTGGGGAACTGAGCCTTAATGGTGAGAGTACCATCGCCGATTCCGCGGTCTACCTCAGTTACTTTTCCCCGTGCATTATACACACTGTTATCGGTGAGAACGAGGGACAGGTCAGCCAGCTCACTGTTGCCCTTTGCCCGCATCAAAGCGAGATATTCTTTTTCAGAGATAGAGAACTTCACCTTCACCGGGTTCACATTGCTCATCTTCAGCAGGACGGTCTGTCCGGCTGCCACGAAGTTGCCCACAGAAAGGTCGCTGGTATTGACGCGTCCGGCGAAGGGGGCTCTGACCTCGGTCTCGCCCAAATCAACCTCGGCATTGCGCAGAGCTGCACCGGCAGCCGCAGCGGCAGCCTCGGCCTGAGCCGCCTGAGATACCGCCAGATCATACTGCTGGCGGGAAATTGCCGACTGCTCGTACAGCTTTTCGTAGCGCTCCAAATCCTGACTGAGGCGAAGCTGGTCAGCCTGTGCTCGGGCATAATTTGCCTTGGCACTGAGATAAGCGCCTTCGTAGAGACGATTATCAATGGTATAGAGAAGCTGGCCTTCCTCTACCTGCTCGCCACCGGTGAAATGCTTGCCGGTAATCTTGCCGCTGACCTGCGCCTGAAGCACAGCTTCCTTCTCGGCCTCGATAAAGCCGGTGAACTCATAAATATCCGGCGTATCTCGACGGATAACGCTCATAGATTTTACCAGCACCTGCTGAGGCCCCTTTGCCTGCTGCTGCTTGCCGCAGCCAAAGAATGATACTGCCGCCGCAAAAGTCAGTCCCAAAGCCATAACCTTCAGCCTGCTGCGCTTTCCTCCGGATAAAAACATGATATATATTCCTCCCTGATATACACGGAAAATTTTCGACTTATGTCTGTATGCTCAGTGTATCTATCTGCGAAACAATTCGTTTCGTCACAATTACTCATTGCATAATATACTATAAAACAATCCATTAGTAAACAGTTATTTACTAATTCCTGAAAACTTTATAGATAACCATTGCCTGACACTATGTTTTTATTGCAATGCCAACCAGCCTTCTTATATAATGAAGCCAAAGCTGTGTAGTTCTTACAAGGAGATATCCATCATGTCATTCACAGTAACTGATGCAACAGAAAAAAACTCTGTCCTCGGGCCCCTGCTGAAAATAGACGGCACGAATCAGGAAAATCTTCCGCCGGCAATAAAGTCGGCTGTCTACAGGGTACTGTCCCGCAACAATGCGGTCGGCGTCATTTCCGGCTGCTACCGGGATGGTCTGCCCATCGCACACATCAGCGAATTCATGCTGGCCATGCTCGGCTACCCGGATACAGATGATTTCTTTCAGTCTACCGGCGGTCTGCTTACGGCGCTAATCCATCCGGACGACCGCGCATCCTTCACAGTCGAACGCTTTACCGACTGCGAATGTTCCATGACCTACCGCATCATCCGCAGTGACGGCACAGCCCTCTGGGTCAGTCAGGAAAAGGACGAAACCGAAGATGACGATGGCAGCGCCATGTGGGTCATTTCGCTCCGCAATATCGAGGAACAGATTCAGATGACGGAGCACCTGTCAACCTGCTCACGAGCGCTGAAAGATTCCTATTCTTCCTCCAACAAGGCACGCCGGGACAAAAATAGATTTCTGGCTGACATGAGTCACGACATCCGCACACCCCTGAACGACATTATCGGGATGACTGCCGTCGCTGCCACTCATATTCAGGATGTTGACCGGATTTCCGACTGCCTGTCAAAAATAGCGATATCCGGACAGAGTCTCGTCCATCTCCTTGATGATATCGTGGATATGACCAGGATTGAGTCCGGCATCTTTGAGTTGAAGTCCGAGCCTCTGAATGTGATGTATGTGGTCAACGGTGTAATCGACCGCTGCCTGTCGGCTGCCGAAGCCAAGTCTCAGACAATCGAGCTTAATCAGCGGGATATCCGTCACCGCTTCGTCATCAGTGACGGACAGCGGCTGGCTCAGCTCCTGGACATTTTCCTTTCCAACGCCTGCCGCTACACACCAAAAGGCGGAAAGATAACCATCAGCGTCGCAGAGAAAAATACAAATCGACAGCGCATCGGCTGCTATGAATTCACCATCACCGATACCGGCATCGGCATCGCCGAGGATTTTCTCCCGCACATTTTCGAGCCCTTCGCACGAGCCAACGACCCCCGCGTCAGCAACACCCACGGCACCGGTCTTGGTCTTCCCATCGCCAAGAACATCATCGAGATGATGAACGGCAGCATCAGCGTGGAAAGCGTCCCGGAGATTGGCACTACCTTCGTGGTGACGGTATTCCTTCCCATCGACGAGGGCGCAGCTGCCATCGACGATGTATCTGCCTCCGAGCCGGACGCCGCTCAGTCGATCGTCCAGTTCACGCCAGCTGATGATACCGAACTGCCTGCGACCGATACCGTCGACTTCACCGGCAAGCGCGGTCTGCTGGTCGAGGACAATGAACTGAATGCCGAGATAGCAATAGAGATACTCAGCATGGTGGGACTCGAACTTGATCTCGTCTCCAACGGCCGCGAGGCTGTGGAACGAATGTCAGTCATTCCCGCCGGCTACTACGACATCATCCTGATGGATATTCAGATGCCGGTAATGAATGGCTACGATGCCACTCTCGCCATAAGAGCCATGAACAGCAGCTACGCGCAGAAGGTTCCCATCGTTGCCATGACGGCCAGCATCTTTGCCGAAGATATTGCCGCTGCCAAAGCAGCCGGTATGAACGACCATATTGCAAAGCCCCTTGAGTTTGAAAGAATATCTGAGGTGCTTGGCAAGCTCCTCAGATAATTAGATAAAACAAAACCCGCCTCACGGCGGGTTTATTTTTTCTTCTTAAACCTCTTCAGTTTTTTCTTCCGGCTTTACCTTATAGGTAAGCGCCTTCAGGTCAACAAACGTCTCCTTATCTACCTTGGCCAGAAATTTCTGTCCGTCCAGCAGCTCACCGGCTACCGTGATTTCCTTCCCGTTGCCGGCGAAGAAAAGACCGGCCGCCAGTCCGATAGGCCCCAGTACGATGCTGCCCAGAGCGCCCCAGCCGGCCTTGGCAAGGAAGCTGTGCTTATTTTCTTCGGTCAGCTGCTCGAGGGTGACCAGATTTCCTTCCAGCTCTATCTTCTCGCTGCTGAGCACTCCGGTGCTGCGCTCCAGATAGTAGCCGGAGAGAAGGCCCTTCTTCAGCTCATACTTGTTGTCGTTCATACCGGCAATCATTTCGAATTTCATAGCGGTCATCCTCCCTTTTATCTCCAAATGATATAACTTATCAAAGCTTATGCCGTTATTATATTCTCTGTATCTGTGCTTGACAATAGACAGGGCAGCGATTTAATTCTGCTGAAAGCAACATTTAATCTTCCTATAATAAATCCCCTGCCGCAGGAAGCATTATCTCCGCGGCAGGGGATGAGTTTACAATTTTCGATTTACTGATTACTGAGCCTTGCACTCTTCCTCAACGGAATTGATGCGATACTCCTGCAGCTTCTTGACCAGCTCGGGAGCCTTGCCGCCGACCGGCTTGCCGTCAAGCTCTACAGCCTGGAGGCAGAAGCGGCTGGATGCGGTGACGAGGACTTCATCAGCATTGCGGAGGTCATCCAGCGTGTAGAAGGTCTCATCTACAGCCATGCCGATTGCCTTGGCAGCCTTGATGAGGTGAGCGCGGCCGATACCCGGCAGGATGTGGTGGTCAGCCGGATGAGTCAGGAGCTTGCCGTTCTTGATGATGTGGCAGTTGGAGTGAGCGCACTCGGTAACGATATCGCCACGGTGGAAGATGACCTCATCGCAGCCAGCCTTCTTAGCAGCCTCAGCAGCCAGAACGGACGGGATAAGATTCAGGGTCTTGATATTGCAGTACTCGAAGCGATGGTCCTCATAGCTGATGAGCTTCAGCTTCTGATAGGTATCCGGCTTGCCGGTCGGAGTCAGGGTAACAATGATGTTAGCCGGAACGCCTTCCGGATACTCATGCTTACGGGGTGCAGTACCGCGGGTAACGGACCAGTATACGAACTGCTCAGGGGACTCGACCTTGGCGACGAGATCCTTCAGGAGCTGAGAAAGTTCTTCCTTAGACATGGGGATAACGATATCAAGAAGCGCAGCACTGTTGTAGAAGCGCTCAATATGATCCTCGAGGGCCCAGATTACATGATTGTGAGCAAAGGTAGCATCATAAACGCCGTCGCCGTAGTACATTGCACGGTCATTCAAAGGAATTCGCATATCAGCGATTTCGGAAATTTCTCCATTATAGTAAGCCAGTGTTTTCATTTTTACCCCTCCGAAAAAGTAATTGGTATATCTGATTCTTTAAGAACATAGCCGCATTATACTCCCCGCAGACTGCTCTGTAAAGATTTATCTAAAGTATACAAGTATTCATTAAAATATAATGTATAGCACCGTTTTTCCATTAAAATCTTCCGTCAAAGTCAAATCTCTCCCGGAAAAGATGTTATGGAATTTAACAGATTAAAGTGATATAATACTCTCCGAATAAATCACTAAAATAATGGAGGGATACGATGTATAAAGACATACTCGGCAAACTTACTGCCAAACAGGACATGACACAAGCTGACGTCTCTGAAATAATCCACGCCATAAACAACGATGAACTGACGGAAGGTCAGATTTCCGGTTTCCTTGTTGCGCTGGTAATGAAGGGCACCAGCATCGCAGAGACTGCCTATATCGCCCGTGCCATGCGCGAGGTCTGCGTCCCGCTGAAGCCAAAGACAACTATGGAAATGATGGATACCTGCGGCACCGGCGGCGGTCTGTCCACCTACAATATTTCTACCGCTACCGCCATGGTTGCAGCCGCTGCCGGTATTCCCATCGCCAAGCACGGCAGCCGCTCCATCTCCAGCCTCTCCGGCAGTGCCGACGTTCTTGAGGCTCTCGGTGTAAACATCAACCTCACCCCCGCTCAGGCCGAGAAGCTCATCGAAGATATCAACATCGCCTTCATTTACGCACCGCTTTTCCATCCGGTTATGTGCAAGGTACTGCCGCCGGAGTCCGCGCTCGGCATTAAAACCATTTTCTACACCATCATCGGCCCGCTGATCAACCCTGCATTTGCTCCACGCCATCTGCTGGGCGTTTATAAGGAGGAGCTGCTGGAGCAGGTCGCCTTCGTTGCCAAGGAAGTCGGCTATACAAAAGCACTCTTCGTTCACGGCATGGACGGTCTCGACGAGATATCTCTGCTGGGCGAGACGAAGATTGTCGAGCTGGACAACGGTCAGTTCAAGCGCTACACCATCAAACCGGAGGATTTCGGCCTGAAGCGCTGCGTGCTTGAAGACATCAAGACCGGCACCCCCGATGTGAATGCCTCCATCATCCGCGGCGTGTTCGACAAGACTATCACCGGCCCGCAGAAGGACGCAGTTGTCCTCAATGCTGCCGGCGCTCTCATCGTCGGTGGCAAGGCTGCTGACTTCCACTCCGGCATCAAGCTGGCTCAGGAAATAATTGAGAGCGGCGCTGCCGCTGCCAAGCTGGCCGAGCTGGTAGAACATTCCAACGCATTCCCCAAAAACTGAAATGTTTGCGAGGCTGTTGTCCAACAGCCTCATATCTTTTTATAGACAAAGAGAACACCATGAGTAAATTTCTCTCCGCCTTAACCGCCGCAAAAAAACGCGGCACAAACATCGTCATCCCCGACATAAAATGCATATCCCCCAAGGAAGGCAACCTTCTTCGGGGGCGCGCCCCCATAGCCATAGCAAAGTCTTTGGCTGGTGCCGGTGCTCCGGTCCTCTCTGTAGTCACGGAGCCGAAAAATTTCGGCGGCAGTGAAGAGCTGCTGTCAAATGTCGCACAGGCCACCGGCCTCCCAATTCTTCGCAAGGACTTCTTCACTACAGTTGAAGAAATTCATCGTTCAAAGGAAATCGGCGCCTCCGCCGTCCTGCTCATGTACTCCTGCCTGCCCAAGGAAAAGCTGGCCGAGCTGTATCGATCCGCCCGAGAAATCGACCTCGATGTTCTGGTGGAGACCCACACCGCCGATGACATCAGACACGCTCAATCCCTCGGTGTCCGTCTCATGGGCATAAACAATCGGGATATCACAGTACTGGAAAAGGATGACGGCGATGTGTCCCGCACCAAGGCTCTCGCCGGACAAAAGCCTGCTGATGTTTTCCTCATCAGTGAAAGCTCTCTCATGACGCCGGATGATGTTCGCACTGCTATTGCTGCCGGAGCCGATGCTGCTCTCATCGGCACTGCTATCTGGCAGGCCGACGACGCGGCCGGCTTCTATCGTCTCCTCACCCAGCCGGTAGAAGTGAAGCTCTGCGGCATGATGGATGAAGATGGTCTCACTCTCTGCGCACACTCCGGGGCGGAAATAGTCGGCTTCGTCGTCGACTATCCCGAGCCGGTTCCCTGGAACCTTCCTCAGGAAAAAGCGGCTGAGCTTATCGCTCGCCTTCGGCAGGAAAATCCTGCCGTAAAAAGCTGCATCGTAACCGGCGGTTCCGTCGAGAAGATTTCCGCTTTAGCCGAGGCCGTTCGACCCGATATCGTTCAGGTTCATCACCGGGAAAATCTGCCGGACACTCTGACGATTGCCGCCCGCCTCCATGAGCAGGGCATCAAAGTCATCCGTTCTCTCCCGGCCGGTCGTGAAAAGCGGCAGGCTCAGTACGGTATTGCCGACCTGAAAGAACTGTCCCGGCGACTGGCTGCCGGTCTGAAGGATGACGGCAAAGGCATAGATTATCTCCTGATGGATGCCCGGGAGCCGGGCAACGCCTCAGCCAAAGCTCTCGCCGCCCCGATGGAAGAATTTCTCTGCCTGAAGGATGTCTCCCCAATACCGGTAATCCTAGCCGGCGGTATCACTCCGGCCAATGTCAAAAAGCTGTTGCATGAAAGCAGAGCCGACCGCATCGACATAATGAGCGGAATTGAAACAAGCCCCGGAGTAAAATCTCCGGAGCTTGTAAGAAATCTTTTTACAGCGATATATAGTAAATAATCAAAAAATGCAAGGTCTTGAAACAGGCCCTTGCATTTTTCTTTTATTTCTTTTCTTTGCCCTCCGCCTGGGCAGCCACCGCCCGCTCCTCCGCTGCCATAGTTGACGACCTTATCTTGTCGTCATCCAGCACGTGAGCCGTCAGGAAAATCATTATCTCACTGTCTGTCTTAGACCGTTTCACATTGCGGAAGAAGGCTCCGAGGATAGGCAAGTCGCCTAAGAATGGCACCTTCGACAGCGTTTTCGCCTCTTCACTGCCAATAAGCCCGCCGATGACCATCGTCTCACCGTCCCGGAGACGCACCGTAGTATCGGCACTGCGCGACTGGAAACGATACGCCTTCATCTCCTCTACATAAAGCGGAGAGCTGACCTCGGTGTGAACATCCGCCGTTATCGTTCCGTCCCCGTTTACCCGCGGCGTATAGCGGAGGATAATACCAGCCTCCCGATAGGATACGGAGGTAGTCGTCGTAGAATTCGTCACGGAAGTTTCCGTTACCGGCACCTCGCCGCCGATATTGATGACGGCCTCATGTCCCTGTATCGTCGTAATATTGGGTCGAGCCAGCACCTTCGCCTTGCCGTCGGTAATCAGAGCATTGATGGTGGCCGCATAATAAAACTCAAATGAATGTCCTTCCGGCCCCCGACCAAACTGGATGATTCCGTAAGAATTCCGCCCCCAGTTGCGGGTGACTTTTTCTTTCGGCACATCAACGGTGACTGTGCTGTAGGTTCCATCGGGATTCTGTATCACCTGACGACGGCTTTCATACGAGGTTTCCCGCTCCGGATACTGGGGCACGCTTGACCACTGCCACTGAACGCCGAGATTTTTCGCCGCCTCCTTGGATATTGCCAGTACCCGCGCTTCCAACGCTATCTGCTTAGCCGACACATCCAGTTCCTTCACCATCCGGCGAACCTGCTCCACCTCTGCCGAAGTCCCGTAAAAAATCAGCGAATTTGTCTGATAGTCACAGCTTACCCGCCGGTCATCATCGGAGCCGCTTCTGCTCCGTCGGCTGTATCTCCGTCCGCTGCGGCTGTCAGTGCCTCTGCCTGCCGACACTGTCGTCCTTGCTGTACTAACAGAGCTGCCGTTTCTTCTATCCCGATCGATACTTTGATTGCTGCTGTTATTCACAGTCTCTCGGCGGTCATAATAATCATCATAGTCATCACTGCCACCGAATGCCATATCCACCGCCTGCGCAATGGTATCAAGCTCCGCATGGTCTATCCGAAAGACGTGCACTCCATAGAGGCTCCCGCCACCGGCTCGACCGGTGGTAACCACCAGTGTGTCGCCTCGTCGGCTTATGGACAGACCTCTGGCCATCGCTACTATCTCCGCTGCCTCCCACGGGTCGGTATCATTCAGCGATATAGTCAGCCGACCTGACACCGATTCATCCATGACCAGTCCGATATTGCCAAGCTCGGCAATCTGCGTAAAGATACCTCTCACATCTGCGTTGCGGAACTCCAGCGATATGGCTTCAGCCGAGGCCACAGTCAGACTGCTTCCGTAAAGCATGACACCGGTCAGCGTGGCTGCCAGCCTTTTGTAAAAACTATTTTTCATAACACCGTCAACACTACATTCATTATGGCAGAGAGTCATTAAGACTCAACACCCGCTCACCGAAGGCACCCTTTATCTTCACAATTTTATCCGTCTCGTCGATTTCCAGTAGAGTAATGCCCGACTTCGTTTCTCCTTCGGTCAGTGTTATCACCGTGCTGCCCTGCTCGATGACCGCCCTGACGCCTCGGCTACTTCTGGCCAGACCGGAAAGCCGCGGCAAACTTCCCCCGACGGCCGCGCCGGCTCCGACTGTACTGCGTCGACCTGCCTCAAAGGGAGAAGTCATCACATATCCCTCATCAGCCTCCAGCTTCAGATGACCATCCGGCCGCAGGCTTGGTTTATAGAGCGGCTCTGAGGTCATCGGTGCCTTTGCCGGAGGTTTGCCGACAGACTCTTGACTCGGAGCGGCTGCCGCCTGCGTAGTTTCTGTCACCGGTCTGCCGATCACGATGCCCCAAGCCGGTTTCAATACAAGAAGCGAAGCAGCAAAAAAGACGAGGAGATATATAATGCGCTGCAAGATATATCCCTCGCCTTCTCTTCTTTATTTGCCTCCCATCTAGGGGAGGTGGCACGAAGTGCCGGAGGGGTAAAGTCCATAATCGCTGAACTTTATCATTACCCCTCAGTCGTCTTCGGCGACAGCTCCCGTTTGGCTAACTCACTTAATGAATACGAGCGAAGCGATGTATGAATTTAGTGAGTGCCATTCAGCGAACTTAGCGCTTTAGCGCTTAGTTAGTCGGAAAAAGGGAGCCATATACCGAGCATAGATTACTATCAGCCCAGCTTCTTAGCCAGCAGCTGATTTACCATGCCCGGGTTTGCTTTGCCCTTGCTGGCCTTCATTACCTGACCGACCAATGCGCCGATGGCCTTCTTGTTGCCGCCCTTATAGTCGGCTACAGCCTTTTCGTTGTTGGCTATTACTTCATCAACGATAGCTTCGATAGCACCGGTATCGGTAATCTGAACAAGACCCTTGGCCTCGACGATTTTCTCCGGCTCATCCGGGCAGTTCCACATCTCGGCAAAGACGGTCTTGGCAATCTTTGAGGAGATTGTGCCCTTGCTGATAAGGGCAATCATCTTGGCCAGACGAGCTGCCTCTACCGGAGACTCGGTGATAGTCTTGCCCTCGGCATTCAAATTCTTGGACAGGTCGCCCATTATCCAGTTGGCCGCCAGCTTGGCATCGGCACCGCCCTCGACTACAGCGTCGAAATACTCAGCCATAGCGCGGGATGCGGTGATGACACCGGCATCGTAAGCGGTGAGACCCATCTCCACCAGACGGGCACGGCGAGCGTCCGGAAGCTCCGGCAGATTCTTGCGATAGTTCTCAATCTCCTCATCGGTGGTGACGATGGGAACTAGGTCCGGCTCCGGCATATAGCGGTAATCCTGCGCCTCTTCCTTAGAGCGCATGGAAAGAGTAATTCCCTTATTAGGATCCCAGGTGCGGGTTTCCTGACGGATGGTGCCGCCGTCCTCAACCACTTCTATCTGACGCTGAATCTCATAGTTCAGAGAGTCTTCAACCGCCTTGAAGGAGTTGATATTCTTCATTTCGGTACGGGTACCCAGCTTCGTCTCGCCCACCGGACGAACGGAAACGTTCAGGTCGGCACGGAGATTGCCCTGCTCCATGCGGCAGTTGGAGACGTCGACGTACTCCAGAATGCTCTTTACCTTTTCCATGTAGGCGCGGGCTTCTTCCGGGCTGCTCATATCCGGCTCGGAAACAATCTCTATGAGAGGTACGCCGGTACGATTGTAATCGACGTTAGAGGAATCGGAGTCCTTGATGGTGCTGCCGGAGTGAACCAGCTTGCCGGCATCCTCTTCCATGTGGATACGGGTGATGCGGATGCGCTTCGGGCCGTTGGCCGTGTCGATATCTACATAGCCGTGCTCACAGATGGGCAGGTCGAACTGAGAAGTCTGGAAGTTCTTCGGCAAATCGGGATAGTAGTAATTCTTGCGGTCGAACTTGCTGAAATGATTAATCTCGCAGTTCATAGCCAGACCGGCTTTGATTGCGAACTCAACCACCCGGCGGTTGACTACCGGCAAAACACCGGGGAGACCGAGGCAGACCGGGCAGACATGGGTATTCTGCTCAGCGCCGAAGCTGGTGGCGCAGCCGCAGAAAATTTTAGTATTGGTTTTAAGCTCGCTGTGAATTTCGAGACCAATGACTGCTTCGTATTTCATTATTCAGCGCCTCCTTCCGGTACAAGAGTCTTGTGGAAATCCTGGCTCTGCTCATAGGCGTAGGCAGCCCGCAGGACAGTCATTTCATCCAGCGGCTTGCCCATGAGCTGCAGACCGATAGGCAGACCGTCGGCAGCTACGCCGCAGGGCACGGAGATGCCCGGCAGACCGGCCAGATTCAAAGGAACAGTGGAAATATCCATCATATACATTGCCAGCGGGTCGGAGACCATGGAGCCAATCTTGTAGGCCGGGGTCGGAGCTGTGGGGCAGGCAATGACATCTACGGACTTGAACGCCTCGGTGAAGTCACGCTGGATGAGCGTGCGAACCTTCAGAGCCTTCAGATAATAGGCATCGTAGTAGCCGGCGGAGAGGGCATAGTTGCCGATCATGATGCGGCGCTTTACCTCCGGGCCGAACTTCTGAGTGCGGGTATTGGTCATCATTTCCACGATATCAGCACCCTCTACGCGGGCACCGAAGCTGACACCGTCATAGCGGGCCAGATTTGTAGCGGCCTCAGCCGGAGCGATGAGATAGTAGGTGGAAACGGCATATTCGGTATGGGGGAGAGAAATCTCCGTCACCTCAGCGCCCAGCTTCGTGAGCTGCTCGATAGCGGCCTTGACAGAGGCTGCCACTTCCGGTGCGATACCGGCTCCGAAGTACTCCTTCGGCAGACCGATTTTCAGTCCCTTCACATCGCCGGTGAGTGCCTGAGTGAAATCAGGTACATCAGCGGCGCTGGAGGTAGAGTCCATCATATCGTGACCGGAGATAACATTCATGATATTGGCAGCATCGGTAACATCGCGGGTCACAGGGCCAATCTGGTCAAGGGAAGAAGCGAAGGCTACCAGACCATAGCGTGATACACGGCCATAGGTAGGCTTCAGGCCGACGACACCGCAGAAGGAAGCCGGCTGACGGATGGAGCCGCCGGTATCGGAGCCCAGCGCCCAGATAGCGGAGCCGGCTGCAACAGCCGCAGCACTGCCGCCGGAGCTGCCGCCCGGAACACATTCCGGATTGCGGGGATTGCGGGTTATCTTCATGGCCGAGTTTTCGGTGGAGCCGCCCATAGCGAACTCATCCATGTTGGTCTTGCCGACGATTACCGGATTCTCTGCATTGAGCTTCGTCATGACAGTCGCATCATAGGGAGCCACAAAGTTCTCCAGCATCTTAGAAGCACAGGTTGTCTTGATGCCCTTTGTGCAGATATTATCCTTGATGGCACCGGGGATACCGGACAGGAAGCCGATTTTTTCACCGGCAGCGATTTTTTCATCTACTGCCTTTGCCTGCGCCATGGCCTCATCAGCCAGAGTAGTGATGTAGGCACCCACCTGTTCTTCTGTGGCTGCCTGCCGGGCAATTACCGACTCGGTGAGTTCGGCTGCCGATATTTCTTTAGCGACGAGCATATCGTGGAGCTCGTGCGCGGTCTTTGCGTATAGCTTCAAAGCTGTCGCCTCCTTATTCTTCCAATACTTTCGGGACTTTGAAATAGCCGTCTTCCTTCTCCGGAGCGTTCAGGAGAGCCAGCTCCCGATCGATGGAGGGACGAACCACATCCTCACGCAGAACATTCTGCATGGGGAGAGCGTGGGCTGTCGGCGGCACATCAGCGGTATCTGCTTTCTGCAGGATATCCATATAGTCAATAATGGCACTGAACTTCTCAGCGTATTCCGTCATTTCCTCCGGGGAAAATGACAGGCGCGAAAGCACAGCGACGGTATTGACATCCTTCTCCGTTACCTTCATGATTTCACCATCCGTTACTTGATTATTATTGGTATCAGGTAAATTAAGCTAATGCTTTATTATATCACATTAATGAGAGCTTTTCCAGTTCAAAGCCGGTTTATCAGGCCTTGATTTCTCCGTTGAGGATACCGACTGCCGAGGTGGCGATGACCTTGACGGAGAGACCGAGAGCCGCCTCATCAAAGGTAAAGTGGGCATCGTGATGACCGGCAGCCAGCTTCGCACCGATGTTCAGGTAGACGGCCTGACCGCCTTTGTTCTGCACCCGCTGCATGAAGTAGCTGCAGTCTTCGCTGCCGCCGAAGTCAACCGGCTCCTCAACGATTTCATTGAAGATTCCCAGCTCCTTCGCATGCTGAGTGAGCGCCTCTGCCAGAGCCGGCGAGCTTTCTGCTCCGGCTGCACCGCCAGCCTGAGATATCTCTACCTTCACGCCGTACATATCGGCAGCCGCCTTGATGATACGAGCCGCCTCGGCGCTGACATATTCATTGACCTCGGAGGATACTCCGCGGGTCTCCAGCTGCAGCAGCGCCTTGTCGCCGATGACATTGCGACCGGAGCCGGCAATGAGCTTGCCTACATTGATACGGCTGGTGCCGCCGGAATGACGGCTGATAGCGTGGAGATTCAGAGCAGCACAGGCCGCAGCCAGCAGTGCATTCTTGCCCTGCTCCGGAGCCATGCCGGCGTGAGCCGGTACACCGGTGAAGTTCGCATCGAATTTCGTCGTGGCCAGCATACCGTAAATGCGAGCAGCGATAGCACCGGTACGGGGCAGCTTCATGCCCAGATGAGCCCCCAGCAGATAGTCGGCATCATCTACAACACCGGCCTCTACCATCGCGCAGGCACCACGGACACCTTCCTCGGCCGGCTGGAATATCATCTTCACAGTACCCTTCAGCTCATCCTTCAGCTGGGCGAGAATTTTTGCTACCGCCAGACCGATAGTGGTGTGACCGTCGTGACCGCAGGCGTGCATTCCCCAGTCGTGAACGGAAGCAAAGCCCTTCTCCAGCGGCTCGTGTCCTGCATCTTTCGTCTCGGTGAGGTCAAGGGCATCCATATCAAAGCGCAGGGCAACGACGGGACCGCCCTCTGCGAATTTCATAGTACCGACGACGCCGGTCAGTCCGCCGGCCATCTTCTCCACCCACTGCGGATCAGCTCCCTCGGAGACTGCTCTCTCCATTTCCTTTTTCAGACGGTCAGCGGCGGGAACGCCCATCATGGCATCCTGCTTGACGACAGCGGCACCGGTCTCTACCGCATAGCCCAGCTTCGTCAGTTCACCGGCTACCATAGCGGCGGTACGGAACTCAGTCCAGCCCGGCTCTGCATATTTATGAAGGTCACGGCGACGGGT
Organism: Selenomonadaceae bacterium; assembly: GCA_045616885.1. GTDB lineage: Bacteria > Bacillota > Negativicutes > Selenomonadales > Selenomonadaceae > RGIG250. Next base: position 48,447 of record JAZLHS010000186.1, read on the forward strand.
GACCATTTCTTCATTCATTGCCTCGGTGGCAGCAAAAATTTTCTCTACCAACGGATTATTCTGCTTCATGCTACTACTCCTTCACAGTCTTGCGACAAACAGATTAGAACAAAAATACATCTATCAATTTTAGCATGAATGACAAAAGAGTCAACCAATTCTCTTGTCAAGGGAGCGTTTTTTTCCTACAATATATAGACTACCAGCAAAGGAGATTTACCATGATCAGCAAAGAACGACTTCAGAAACATCTCGACACTCTCGCCGCCATCGGAAAGAAGGACGACGGCTTCTATCGCCTCGCTTTCACTGACGCCGACTGGCAGGGGCGTGACTATCTCATAGATGAAATGAAAAAGGCCGGCCTCAGTCTCCGCATCGACGCCTTCGGCAATGTCATCGCTCGCCGTGACGGCAACGATACCTCTGCCGATGCCCCGGCTGTACTCTACGGCTCTCATGCCGACAGCGTACCCGCCGGCGGCAACTACGACGGCATTGTCGGTACCATCTGCGCCCTTGAAGTAATGACCAGCCTGCAGGAAGACGGCTTCGCCAACGAGCTGCCGCTGGAGCAGATACTCTTCATGTGCGAAGAGTCCAGCCGCTTCGGTGCCGCCACCCTCGGCAGCCGGGCAATGCGTGACGAGCTGACCATCGACGACCTCAATCGTCTGAAAGACAAGCAGGGCATCACTCTATACGAAGCGCTGAAGTCTCGTGACCTCCGTCCGGATGAGCTGCCCTCCGCAGTCTACACCGCTCCGGCCAAAGCATTCCTTGAAGTCCATATCGAGCAGGGCAAGGTACTGGAAGCCAAGAACATTCCCCTCGGCCTCGTCACCGGCATCGCCGCGCCCACCCGCTTCCGCATCCACATCGACGGCAGCGCCGACCACAGCGGTGCTACCCCGATGGGTCTGCGCAGTGACGGAGCTTGCTTCGCCGCCGAAGTAATTCTGGCCGTGGAGAAAATAGCCACTGAGTACGGCAAGGAGAACGACTTCCCGGCAGTCGTCGGCACGGTCGGCATCGTAGATGTGACTCCCAACGTAATGAACGTCATCCCCGGCAAGGTTACTCTCGGCATCGACATCCGAAGCATCAGCGCCGAAGCAAAATCCGACGCCGTCCGCCGCATAAAAGAATTCATCGAGGAAGTATCCAAGCGCCGCCGCATCCCCTACACCATCGAGCCGGTCTCCGATGAAAAGCCCGCCGTCCTCTCCGAGGCTGTCGTAAATCTCCTCGACGAAACAGCGGCCGAAGTTCTCCCGGAGGCCGTCACCCTTCGGATGCCCAGCGGTGCCGGTCACGATGCCATGCACTGGGTCGAGTATTGCCCCACCGGCATGATTTTCATTCCCTGCCGTGACGGCATCAGCCACAACGGAGCCGAGCACGCCGAGCTAGATGACATCACCGACGCCTGCCGCCTGCTGGAGGCTGCCGTCAAGAAACTCAGCCGCAAGGATGTGACCCTCTGATGGCCGCAGACATCGACGTCTCTGTTCCCCACGGAGTAGAGCAGAACATAAAGATGGAACTTCTCGCCATGATTCACGGCGGCGAGAGTCCATATCTCATCATTGACCATGTAGCCCGCTATCTGGAGGAAGCCTCCGCCGAGCCCGGCTATGCAAACCACATCCGGGAAAATATGCGCGCCGTCTACGGCTGCGCTCTCCTGCAACGGCGGCTCCTCACCGATGAGCTGGCCGATGTTGAGGACAGGCTGTCCAAAATTGAAAAGGCGCAGGAATCGAACGACTTCACCGATGAGGAAAAGACCCGCATCGGTTTCGCCATTGGCCTGCACCAGAAAAATATCCAGCGTCTGAAAGCCCTCATCGCTCTCAGCGAGCAGGACGGCACCGATCCCTACATCGACAAATAATAAATGGCCTGTGAAAAAATGAGAATTCATATTTTCACAGGCCATTTTTGTTGCATAGTTTTCTATGATATCACACTTCGGGTATCATCCTTCGGTCGGTAATATCATATACGATAGCGTAGGCGTTGTACTCTCCGTTCTCCGCCTTCTCAGCCGTGAGCGATGCCCCCAGCCAATAATCCTTGCCGGACTTTGAGCTAAACGGATACTCCAGAGACACCGGCTTTCCGGTCTCGGCAGCCTGCAGGAAAGAGCGAACCATCAGACGCTCCGTATCCTCGCCGACAATATCCGCTAAGCAGCCGCCGGGCGCCTGCAGCGCTTCTTCTTCGTTCACATCATTTATTCTCTGCAGCCAGCTGCTGACAAAGACAATCATCAAGCGTCCGTCGACGATGCGATAGCAGCCGATACCACCGGCTACATTCTTCAACAGACCGTCCATCGCCATTGCCTTCTCCCGCTCCTTGGTGACGTCGGTCATGGCCAGATAGATGAAATCGCTGTCGCCCTCGCTGGCTATTACTCGCGCCTTGGTATGAATGTACAGCGTCCGTCCATCGGCGTGAATGCGTCGGAAGAGACACTCGCTGACGATGCTTTCTTCCTTCGCCCGATGGATAGCCTCTACGATTATCCTTCTGTCATCCGGCACAACGCCTTCCAATGCGTCATTGCCGTTTATATTGCCATCCACCAGCTCACCGAAGACATTTGCATAGCCTTCGTTGGCTCGGACAAGCTCCAGCTTTCCGTCCTTGTACTCATAGAGTCCGACGCTCTCATTGACTGTATTCAGCAGCGTGAGCGCATGGCTGTCCCAGGACAGCAGCCGTTCCTCATCGCGGCCGCCGATCCAGCTCATAGTATGAGCATCTATTGCATGAGGCTCATTGGCTGTCAGCAGCAGCTTTTCATACTCGTATACAGGAATCGGGCGGGAATAGAAATAGCCCTGAGCATGGTCGCAGCCGATAGCTCTCAGGAACTCTACCTGCTGATAGGTCTCTACGCCCTCGGCGATGACCGGCATCCGCAGCCACTTGGCCATGCGGACGACAGAATTCAGGATGTTGCCGCCGCGGCCGTTCTCATCCTTGCTGTCGAGGAACTTCAGGTCTATCTTCAGCACATCTACCGGCATATCCTTCAGCATATTGAGGGAAGAATAGCCGCTGCCGAAGTCATCCATGAGAATCTTGAAGCCCATGCCCTGAAGCCGCTTTGTTATCTCGATTATCTGCTGAGGATTGTCGGTGTAGGCACTCTCTGTGACTTCAAGCCCGATAAGCTCAGGCGGGATATCATATTTCTTGACGATTGCCTCGATGGTATCACAGAGGTCTTCGCGATAGAAGTCAACGCGGGACACATTGATGGAAATAGGCAATGCCGGATAGCCGCTGTCTATCCACTTCCTCTGGAGACGGCAGGTCTCCTCCCAGATATACTTGTCCAGCTCGAAGATGAAGCCGTTGTGCTCAAAGACCGGGATAAACTCCATCGGAGAGATGAGTCCCCGCACCGGATGTATCCAGCGCACCAGTGCCTCAGCTCCCTGAACGGAATCATCCGCCAGACAGTACTTCGGCTGCATATAAACTACAAACTCACCCTTCTTCAGGGCGTTGGTCATATCATTTATTATTTCCTGCTCGTTGACGATATGACGGCGCATATCCTCATCGTATTCGCTCCAGCTGTTGACGGTGCCGTTCTTCGCCTTGCTGAGAGCGATACCGGCTCTGTCTATCATGGTAGTAATCGGCATGTGCCTGTCCACTATCCGATATACGCCGAAGGCCAGCTCTATGCGATAGTCGATACTGTAGCTGAGCGCCATAGTCGTCAGCGTAGCCATGAGCCGCTCCCTCGTCTTGGCATCCACCGGATAGCAGATGAGGAAGTGGTCGGAATGCAGACGGCCATAGGAACAGTTGGGAATATTTATATGCTTCAGGAAATCGGCCAGATAACAGATGATACTATCGCCTACGCCCTCGCCGAACAGTTCATTGATGACCTTGAAGCGCTTGATATCGAAGCGCATCATCTCGAACTCCACATCCGGTCTCTGCACCATGATGTCGTGAGCCCGCTGAGAGAAAGCCCGCTTGTTGTAAACACCGGTCAGGTCGTCATAGGAAAGCTGACGCATGAGGCTGCGTCCGGTGTTTTTCAGCGGCGTGATATTGAGAATGATGCTGTGGAAGATGACCCGATCATCCTCGTCCACATCCCTACGGCCGCACTCCAGCACCCAGATATATCCGCCGTCGGCTCGACGCATCCGGTACTCCAGCTGACATATCCGTCGCCGACCCAGCTGCTTCGCTGCCATCTCATTGATGCGCGCCTTGTCCTCCGCCGGAACCAGCGTATCAAGACAGCCCTCGGAATTCTTCATGAATTCCTCTTCGCTGTAGTAGCCAAGCATACTCCACAGCTCGGGGGAAGCAAAGTTTACAATACGACCATTCTCGTAATGGTAATTTACATACGCACAATCAGAGTAGCTGGTGACGAGGCTGACAGTAGCCCCCTCGTCCTCCTTTTCATCTACCCGGTCGCCAAACATTCTGGCGCATACCATCCGATAGGTTTCCTCATGATGGATATCACGGGTAATATTGACACCGGCAAGGCGGATACCCTCACCGGTGATTCGCTCATTCATCCGGTACATGAAGATGAGACGATGAATGATGGGCATCGGCTCGCTTTCGCTTCTTATTGCCGCCGTTACCAGGACATTGACCCGCCTGTCTTCTTCCCGATACTTGTAGCTGGCCTTCAGCAGCTTGCAGGGCATGATGTACCGCAGCTCCTGCCGCAGACACAGCTCCAGCCCCTCCAGTCCATTGTAATAGCGCAATGAGTGAGAGCCGAAGGCGACTACATCTCCTTCGGCCATCTCCAGCATTCCACCGATATGTCCCTGATTGTAGAAGGACTCTACAATCTCCTTTGTAACATCAAGCAACAGATTGCGATTCATCCATATCGCTCCATTCCTCATATTGCGTTCACGAAATCCGTTTCGCCGCTACTCTCTATTTATGCTGCCAGCAGGTAAACATCCACATCCCGCCGGCCGAAATATATCGCTTCATCGTAATCCTCATAGCAGAGGTCGATGATATGTCCGTCGATAGCTCCGCCGGTATCCGCCGCCAGAGCAATGCCATAGCCCGGTACGAAGAGCCGGGTACCCAGCGGAATAACATCCGGGTCTACCGCCGCTACTCCATAGGTCGCCGGCACACCGGTAGCGGTGATACCGTCGCCGGTACCGTCATCCGGCAGATAGGCCGTCGCCTCCATCTCCAGATGACCAATCACCCGGTGAAGACCGCCCGCCTCATCCATTACATATCGCACGCCGTCCCGGACTATCAGATGAGCTCCGGCTCCGGCATGATGACGACCGGTAATCGGTTCCGGTCTCTTCACTACATACTTTTCTTTTTCCTGCTGCTCCTTCTTCAGTTCAACCGCAGTTTTTGCTTTCAGGACGATGGTCAGACCCTTTTTTATTTTTTCGGTCAGTGGCACCGACACATGATATTTCTCTGTGTCGATATTCTCCCGCTTCAGGCACTCCTCTACGGTAAGATTGCCCGGAGCCTTGACCTTCCGTATCTTGCCATCTACGCTTATCTTTACCTGAACCGGCCTAGCCGACTCCTCGGTGATGACTACTGTCCGCCGCGCCTCTCCCGGTGAGCTGGGCAGCCGCCCGGCCAGAGCCTGAGGACTATAAAGGAGACAACAGAATAAAACCAATGCAAACAATCTCAAAAACTTCATCTGTTGACCTCCTTCTCTAACATCACCGATTATATCAAACTATGCTAAATATTGCAAATTCAAACAACATTCAAAGACCAAAGCTTCTTTGTTTTAGGTATTTCGATTTAATCAATCGCTAAAACTTCCCTAAAAGTATTATGTATTTTTTCCCAATCTACAGCAAATAATTTCGTGACATGATATAATTCTTTAAACGATTTACCTACGAAACCAAGGAAATCAAGGAGGAATCTACATTGGATAAAAAACTCGGCACCCTCTGCGTACAGGGCGGCTATACCCCGAAGAACGGCGAGCCTCGCCAGATACCGATTATTCAGAGCACCACCTTCAAATACGATACCAGCGAAGACATGGGCAAGCTCTTCGACCTTGAGGCCACCGGCTACTTCTACACCCGCCTCCAGAATCCTACCAACGACACGGTAGCAGCCCGCATCTGCGCCCTCGAGGGCGGCAGTGCCGCCATGCTCACCTCCAGCGGTCAGGCGGCCACCTTCTACTCCGTTTTCAACATCGCCGAGTGCGGCGACCATGTTGTTGCCTCTGCCACCATTTACGGAGGCAGCTACAATCTCTTCGCCGTCACCATGAAGAAGATGGGCATCGAGTTCACCTTCGTTGACCCCGAGTGCAGCGAAGAAGAGCTGAACGCCGCCTTCCGTCCCAATACAAAGGCCGTCTTCGGCGAGACCATTGCCAACCCGGCACTTACTGTCCTCGACATTGAGAAATTTGCCAAGGCTGCTCACGCTCACGGCGTTCCTCTCATCATCGACAACACCTTCGCCACCCCCATCAACTGCCGTCCCTTCGAGTGGGGCGCTGACATCGTCACCCACTCTACCACCAAGTACATGGACGGTCACGGCTCCGGCGTCGGCGGCTGCATCGTGGACAGCGGCAACTTCGACTGGATGGCTCACGCTGACAAATTCCCCGGCCTCACTCAGCCCGACGAAAGCTATCACGGCATCGTCTACGCCGAGAAATTCGGTCAGGGCGGCGCCTACATCACCAAAGCCACCGTCCAGCTCATGCGCGACTTCGGCTCCATCCAGTCACCGCAGAACGCATTCATCCTCGGCCTCGGCCTCGAAAGTCTCCACGTCCGTATGCCGAAGCATTGCGCCAACGGCCTCGCTGTGGCTCAGTTCCTCGAGAGCCATCCGAAAGTCGAGAAGGTCAACTACTGTGGTCTGGAATCCAGTCCCTATCACGAGCGGGCTCAGAAATATCTGCCCAACGGCTCCTGCGGTGTCGTCAGCTTCGAGATAAAGGGCGGCCGCCCAGTAGCCGAGCGCTTCATGAAAGAGCTGAAGGTCGCTGCCATCGAGACTCATGTCGCCGATGCCCGTACCTGCTGCCTCCATCCGGCCAGCGCTACCCATCGTCAGATGAATGATCAGGAGCTTATCGCCTGCGGCATCTCCGCCGGACTCGTCCGCTACTCCTGCGGACTGGAAGACGCCGACGACCTGATTGCCGACTTGAAGCAGGCTCTTGATAAGGCGTAACTACTTCCAATTATTCTAATAGGCTCCCCTATAGGTGCGCATGAGCACTTAATGAGCTTGCGAATTTAGTGCGAGCCATGCAAACTGCTTAGTGATATCCGAGCAAAGCGACGGATGAACTTAGCATGTTTGTAGGAGCTGTCGCCGCAGGCGACTGAGGGGTAACCTATAATCAATCTAGTAGGCTCCCCTGTAG
>JAZLHS010000187.1:0-9645 GCA_045616885.1 Selenomonadaceae bacterium
TAGGGGAGGTGCCCGAAGGGCGGAGGGGTAACACCTTAAACCTTTGGGTATTATAAAAGAGGTAACATCATGTCAATGGTAATAGCGCACAACATGGCAGCTCTTAGTGCCCTTAATACTTTAAGCGGTAATACCAAGTCCTTGACTAAGGCATTGAAGCAGACCGCCAGCGGACAGAGAATAAATTCTGCCGGTGACGATTCCTCCGGCTATGCTATTTCCGAGAAAATGCGGGTACAGATTCGCGGCCTCGATCAGGCAAAGCGTAATGCTCAGAATGGAGCTTCAGCTCTCAGGGTTGCTGAGGGTGGCCTGCAGCAGATGACCGAGCTCGTTAAGACCTTGAAAGAGAGGGCTATTAACGCTGCTAACGATACAAATACGGATGAAGACAGGGCAATCATCCAAAAAGAAGTGAACCAGTATATCGACCAGATTGATGATATTGCTTCTACCACATCCTTTAATGGCATGAAGCTTTTGGATGGCAGCTTTGCCTTGAAGTCCACGATGGATCATACTGATGAGGGCTTGGTGCTTCGCGGACTGAATACTTGGTGGATTGAGCAGTCTGTTGATTTAATAAGCGAGTGCTATGGGATAGGCTTTGATACTGCTGCTGGTACCCGAGAGATAGAAGTCATTCTTAAGGATGAAGGTGCGAATGGTAAGCTGGCGTATGTAGGCAGCAGTACAAGCGGCATATATGCTGAGAAATTAACGCTTACGGTGAACATGAACTACTTCAAAAATATGACACCGGAGATGACAAATGGCGGTAACGATCCGGCCAATTACCTGGATAGAACAATAGCCCATGAGCTGACTCATGCAGTTCAGAGAACAAACTTTGGCGGTATAGGAAATACAGCAATGCCAAAGTGGTTTACGGAAAGCATTGCCGAACTTACTCATGGAGGAGACGAAAGAGTGAAGGCTAGCGGGGCCGTGTCGGGACAGATTGCATCAGGTAAAGCTAGTGATGGAACAGTTCAGATGTATGGCGGCGGATTTATGGCACTTCGTTATTTGACTGAGCAATGTGGCACCGATACAGTTAAGAAAATCAATCAATACTTGTTGAATAAGCGGCCTTTAGATACTAGCGGAGCGACATTTGATGATGCAATCAAATTTGCTACGAATGGCAGATACACCGATTCTGATGATGTTTTTGATAAAATGGATGCAGACCTGACAACTGCCGGAAGTGATGCTGCCTTCCTAAAAAATTACTGTGGCATTGACCTTTCCAACAACGACAGGGGCTCAGCCTATGGCTCCGATTTCTATTCCCGCTATGCAATGGGTTTCAATGCCGAGAAGATTATTGACGAAGGCGGCGGTACTTATGGTCGTCTGCCGACCGGTACATCCACAATTCGCGGACTGACAGTCAAGTGGCCGTCTATCGGTGCCGGTATGTATGGGGCAATGGTTATCCAGACAGATACTAAGGCAAACCGGGGAGTTAATTTCGCCATCGACAAGATGGATGCTGGGCAACTTGGTCTGCGTAATCTTAATCTGGGGACGCAGTTTGACGCTGAGCACTCTATATCTCAGATTGACAGGGCGGTAAACAAGGTCACGGATTTGGCTACGCTCATTGGCTCGTACCTTTCGCGGCTTGAGGCGTCCGAGGCGAATATAACAACGGCGCATGAGAATACTACCAACGCAGAGTCGGTAATCCGTGATGCTGATATGGCAATGGCCATGACTGACTACACGAAGCACAATGTTCTTGCTCAAGCTGCACAGTCCATGCTCGCGCAGGCAAATCAGAATTCTTCCAATGTTCTCTCGTTGCTTCAATAAGATATAACGCAATCAAAAATAGCGGTACTTCATCGCAAAACGGTGAGGTAGCCGCTGTTTTGTTTATGGGGTGAAAAATTTTTACCGGAATGGCGAATAGTCCTAAAGTAAACCAAAACGCCTACGATAATATGATTGTAAGGCAATAAATCTCCAGTCGGTTAAGAGGTTAAGATTATGTCAATGGTAATCGCAAACAACATGGCGGCATTGAATGCTCTGAATACCTTGGGACGGAATACGAAGGACTTGTCCAAGGCGCTGAAGCAGGCTGCCAGCGGCGAAAAAATCAATAGTGCCGGTGACGACGCATCGGGGTACTCTATCTCGGAGAAGATGAAATCTCAGCTGAGAGCTCTGGGACAGTGTGATCAGAACACTAAGACGGCACACTCCATGCTGAATATTGCCAGTGAGGCGGTTAATCAGCAGGTGGAGATAATGCGCAAGGTCTATACTATTGCATTAAAAGCTTCTGACGATACCTATACTGATTTTGACAGGGGAATCCTTCAGAAGGAGCTGAATCAGCTCCATACGGAAATTGAGGATATTGCTCAGGAGACTACCTATAACGGACGGTATCTGTTGAACCTCGGAACGATTGAAAAGCCAACTTTTGACTCAAAGGGGCCTTTTGTTGAAAACAAGCCAGCCGTTATGACAAAACCTAGTACGGGTGTGACACCAAACGTGCCTTCGAGTCCGATGCCTACCCCAAGACCTTATCCGTATGGTCGTGATAAAATACCGGGGTGGAGTGCTCCGTATGGTACGTATACTGCGAATCCTGCAGGTTCATATACTATACCTGGCACTACAACAAAAGGAGATTTTAACAGCGCGTCTAGCGGACATTCTGAGATGGAGATGGATTTTAGTCTGCTGAGTTCGAGGAAGCTTCCACAGGACATAGATGGCACGGGCGTGTCTGTGACATGTAGTGATTGTACTCAATTTATGGCCATTCAATTTGATGCCAAGAAAAGTTCATCTGTTTTTATCAAGGATGAAAAATCAAATGATGGCTCAGGTTGCTTTGTTATAGGAATCAAGAATGTTTCGTCAGCGGCAGATTTAGAAAAAGCTATTTTCGATGGAGTTTGTCAGGCTAAAGGTGTAGCTCCTACTACGGTTACCGGCGGAAAGACTGTACAGTTGGCTCCTTATCATAATACGACATTAAAATATAATGATGCTACAGGGCATCTTACTGTTACAAAGGACAGCAATGGACTTGTGTTTTGTGATGGGGTCGTTGGCACTGTGACAAAGCCGGGCGACCCCATGCAGAAGCTTTATGTTCAGGGAGACGAGAAACAGTCTCAGGCTACTACTGTATTCAGTCCGCGTACAACACTTGACGCGCTGTACAGGGAGGGTGGTTGGAATCCGACCAGGGAAAATCCTGAACCAAATCCGAATTTGTCTGACTGCGTTTCCACTCGTGAAAAGGCGAGTGACTTCCTGAGTAGTGCCTCTGATGCAATAGATGTATTGCTTAACGGCAATACCATGCTGGGAGCAGAACTATCCCGCATGGAGTATATGTCCAAAAATCTCGTGACCGAGCATGAAAATGTGACCAATGCTGAATCAGTCATCCGCGATGCCGATATGGCCATGGCAATGACTGACTTCACGAAGGCGAATGTCCTCGCCCAGGCCGCCCAGTCAATGCTGGCGCAGGCAAATCAGAATTCCTCAAATGTCCTGTCACTTCTCCAATAAAATATGGCAAATAAAAATAGCGGTCTGCGTGCAGGCCGCTATTTTTGATTGCATTATTGCATAGCTCTTAAACGCGATTGTGCGTTTATGAACTTTCACATAAACAATATTTTACTTGCACACCACAGGAGCATCAGACCCATAACGGCATTGAATGCTGTCCAATGGCGACGGCAGAAGGGCATCAGTGCGTTGCCAGCAAATGTCCAGATGAGATTGCCGCTACCGGCTCCGGCTGCCATAGTGACGGAGAACAGCAGTACCGTGAAGACGCTGTATTCTCCGAGAGGCAGGACGAAACCGCTGAAGGCGGCTACGCCCAGCATGAGTACCTTGATATTGAGGAACTGGAGCAGGAAGCCGTCCCGATAGGTCAGCGGCTTCTCTCCTACATCGGCGTTCTCCGCCCCTTCGGCAGGAGGCTGACGGCGGACGGTGAGATAGGCAAGATATAGTATGTAGGCGGCGCCCACATACTTTGCGTAGGGGACGATGCCCGGGAGCATGGTACCGAGAGTGCTGCAGCCGAAGCCACAAAGGAGCATGACGGTGATGAGTCCTGACCATATCCCCAGTATGAGGGGACGCAGTGGCTTGGCCCCGAACTGTCCGGCACTGGCCAGCAGTAGGACGTTGTTTGGCCCCGGTGACCAGCCGCCGGTAATAGCGTACATGACGAAGCTGATGTATGTTGCTGTATCCATAAACTACCTAATACAACTTTCATATAAATGAGCTGATAATATTGTCTGACGAAAACACGCTCTCGCTCGATTATCTGCTCAGCGGTACTAAGCTCCTGCTTCGCAAGCCTGACTCGCAGGTCGCTAAGTACCGGCGCAGATAAACGGTTTTCTCACAGACAATATTCATCAGCGTTTACAGTAAGGTAGGGGCTGTGAAAAATGATTGCTCATTTTTCACAGCCCTTGATTTTATTCCTGAGTGAAAGCGTTGACCAGCTCGCGGGCATCCTTTTCGCTGTTGCCCAGCTCTACCAGTCGTCCTACATACCACTCGGCTACATCGGCAGTGGCTGCCTTGAAGCCGGCGGTATCGATATCCTTCGTCTCGATGACGTTGATGACTTTCTTTTCCTTCCAGTTCTTAATGAGGAGGTCGCACTCATAGCGGTTGATAGCACGCTGGTACTTGACCGCCTTCATGGCGTTCTCCTCTACGACCTTCTGCTGCTCCGGGGTCAGCTTGTCAAAGACACCCTGATTCATGGCGAAGAACAGGCAGTCATAGTAGGCGTTCCAGAGGGAAATGTTGCCCTGAACGTCCTGAACGGAAGCGGAGGAGATAGCCGGCAGCGGATTCTCCTGACCTTCTACGGTGCCCTGCTGGAGAGCGGTGTAGGTCTCGCCCCAGTTCATATTGGTAGCGTCGGCGCCCCACTTCTCATAGCTCTTCATGAGGAGATTTGAGCCGGCTACGCGGATTTTCTGCTGCTTCATGTCGGCGACGGTCTTGACCGGCTTCTTGCTGGTGGTCAGCTGACGGAAGCCGTTCTCGGCGATACCGAAGCAGTGGAGACCCATGCCCTTGAGAATTTTCTTCATCTGCTCGCCGCCGGCGCCATCGAACTTGCGGTCAACATCGGCGTAGTCCTTGTAGATGTAGGGCAGGGAGATAACATTGAAACGCTGATCGAATGCGGAGTAAATCAGGTTGGAATGCATGGAAATCTGAACGACAGAGCCGTCGATGAGTGCGGAGATACCGCCCTTCTGGTTGCCGTTGGTGAGGGCATCGGCTGCGCCGTCTACCTTTACGACGACCTTGCCGCCGGAGGTCTCAGCCATGAGAGCGCCGAAGTAGCGGCCGGCCTTTGCCCAGGTGGAGGCATTACCGGTGGAACAGGCGAAGTGCCAGGTCTGCTGAGCGAACTCAGGACCGCTGTACTTCACTGCGTCCTTCTTGGGGTCGTAGGTTTCGTTGTCGTATGCCTCGATGGTGTTCTCGGCGCTGATGGTGCCGCGGACGACCTTCGGACCGCTCTGGGTGCTGTCCTTGCCGCCGATAGCCATGAGAGATACCTGCGGGATGTAGGTGACGATACCGAGGACGACGAGGCAGCTGATTACCATCGGCATTACCGTGCGGCTGATTTCCGGCATGGTGACCTTGATGCTCTCGCGAATCTTCAGACCGACAGCCACGAAGAGATTTACGCCGACCGGCGGGGTGACCTGACCGATGGCGAGGTTTACAGTAGCGAGGATACCGAAGGCAACGACGCTGTAGTCGAGAGCCTGGCAGACCGGCAGCATGATGGGTACGAAGATGTACATGGCGCTGTTTGCGTCGATGAAGCAGCCGGCGATGAGGAAGATGACATTGCAGATGAGGAGGAATACTACCTGATTGGCGCTCATGCCAAGGAGGAGATTCTCAGCGGCATCAGAGATACCGAATACGGTGCAGACATAGCTGAAGAGAGAGGCGGAGCCGATAATCAGCATGATGGAGCCGGTGGTCTTGGCACTGTCTACGATGAGGTCATAGAGGTCGGAGACCTTTATTTCCTTGTAGACGAACATGCCGACGAAGAGTCCGTAGACGACGGCTACAGCAGCAGCCTCGGTCGGGGTGAAGATACCGCCGTAGATACCACCGAGGATGATGACCGGCATGAGGAATGCCCAGAAGGCATCCTTGAAGGCAGCGGCTCTTTCTTCAGAGGAAGCTTCCTCACGGGAAGCGGGGATGTCGTGCTTCTTTACCTCGTACATGACGACGAGGATGAGGGCAACGCCGACGAGAACGCCCGGGATGATACCGGCGACGAACATATCACCTACGGAAGCACCGGTAATGGATGCGTATACGATGTAGGCGATGGACGGCGGGATGACGATAGCGACGGAGCTGGCGGTGGCCATCAGCGCGCTGGCGAAGGGAGCAGAGAAGCCTGCATCAATCATCGCCGGGATGAGGACGGCACCGAGAGCGGCAACAGTAGCCGGGCCGGAGCCGGAGATAGCACCGAAGAAGCAGGCAACGATAACGCAGACGATTGCGATACCGCCCTTCTTGTGACCGATGAGGCTGTCAACGAACTTGACGAGGCGGGTAGAGATACCGGCCTTCGCCATGATGTTGCCTGAGAGGATGAAGAATGGGATGGCCAGCAGCAGGAACTTGCTGATACCCGAGTAGGTGTTGGTCGCAATTACCAGCAGAGACTGGCCGGAGGCAAGGATAGCCAGAGCCGAGGAAGCACCAAGGCAGATGGCGATAGGAATATCCAAAAACAGCAGGATAAAGAATGAGATGAAAAGAATGCCTGTAATCATTATTCTGCCTCCTTTTCATCGCAGCGGAAATCGAGGCAGGCCTCGATGAGATGCAGAATCATGCATACGCCGCAGATAGGCACGAAGGAGCAGAAGATCCACTCGGGCCAGTGAAGTACATAGGTGCGGACGCCGCCTTCCAGCTGAGCCATCATGTAGATGTAGCCCTGCTGAGTGAGGAGTGCGCAGTAGATGGCGCAGACAGCGGTGGTGACCAGCTTCAGCGTCTTCTTGGAGCACTCGCCTACATGCTGAGACAGGAGTGCCAGACTGATGTGGCTACCGTCCCGGCAGCAGAGTGCCGAAGCGAGAAGAGAGATGAGTACGAAGAGAGCGATTACCAGCTCCTCCGTAAACGCGAGACGGATACCAAGCGCCGGTATCTTGCGGGTAATAACATTACCGAAGACCAGCACCAGGGTGACCGCAGTGGTGAGGACGAGAATAAGCTTTTCCAGTCCGGCCAGAGCGTTCATCAGCTTTTTGAACCCTAGCATTGCAAAACCCTCCATAGTAAAGTTTACAACTTTACATAAAATGTGATGTTGTATACTCTAGCACAAATGCAGGCATTCGGTCAATGATTTTAGTGAAGTTTTTTAGATATTTTTCAGAAAAGAAAGAAGCTCGTTAAACTTTTGGTTCATTTGTGATACAATTATATAGGAAGTTTTATAGAAAATTCAGAAGTGAGGCGTAAAATATGGCTGATAATCAAGAGAAAACAAGCGAAAACGCCCTGGATAAATATCCCTGTCTAACTGAGCCGATATCAAACGACGAAGCTCAGATGACAGATGAGAAAGCACTGAAGATACTGCGAGAAATATTCGACGGCAACCACTTCACTCAGTATGTAGGTATCATCATCGATGAGGTCAGCTATGGCAAGGCGAAGCTGCGTCTGCCTATCAATGCCGAGATACACGCCAATCTCACCGGTCACGTCCACGGCGGGGCTCTCTATACGCTGGCCAATACCGCAGCCGGAGTAGCGGCGATGAGCACCGGCCGCTTCATCGTCACCCAGAGCATGACGGTGAATTTCAGTCGCAACATTGTTCCGGGAGATACTGCCACCTGCTATTGTCAGGCCACTCATGTTGGTCGGAAGGTAGTAAACCTTACCGCTGAGATTTACGACGGACAGGGACGGCTGATGGTCAATGCCGTCGTCACTATGTTTGTTACCGGCTACAGCAGTCTTATCCCGGCGAAATGGTAAGCTGTGTATCATCCGCTTATTAATAAGGAAGGGAAATATATTTGAGCAAGAACAAGGTGAACATCGGAGCAAAAAGAGACAGCAGAATACCACCCGGCCGACGGGGACGCCATGCGAAGAAATCCAGTCGCCGCGGCTTTATCTTCATCGCCGCACTGCTGGTAATAGCGCTGGGCGCAGTGGCAGGCTTCTTCTTCAGCAGCTCGCTGCTGGACAAGGGAGACCCTGTGAAGCGTCCCGAAGGCCGCCTGAAGAAGCAGGAGCTGCTGGTGGCGAAGGACAAAGCCATGATACTCATCATGGGCGTCGATACCCGTGAGGACGATGTGGGTCGCTCCGACACTATGATGGTGGCGGCGGTAGATCCCAAGAAGAAGCAGGCATCACTCCTCTCTGTACCCCGTGATACCCGCGTTCATATCGAGGGCTACGGCTACGAGAAGATAAATGCTGCCTTCATGCTGGGCGGCCGCAAGCTGGCTCAGAGCACCGTGGAGGATTTCCTCGGGACTCCTATCGACCACTATGTGATGATAAACAATCGAGCCTTCAAGAAGGTCATTGACGCCATCGGCGGCATCGACATCGATGTAGAGATGCGCATGGACTACGAGGACCCCTGGGATGATGACGGCGGTCTGGTCATCGATCTGTACCCCGGCTATCAGCATCTCAACGGCAAGCAGGCTATCGGCTATGTCCGCTACCGTGACGAGGAAGGCGACATCGGCCGTATCGCCAGACAGCAGAAATTCGTCAAGGCGGTAATGGAGAAGGTCACCAGTCCCGGTATCATCACCGACCTGCCGGAGATAGCCTCCGTAGTCTATGAGAATATCGAGACTGATATGTCTCTCCGTCAGCTGCTGGAGCTGGCAGGTGCCTTCAAGGAGGCCAAGAGTCAGGGGCTGAAGGCGGAAATGATTCCCGGTGAGCCCTACGACAACCCGGAGGATGGACTGAACTACTGGGTACCTAGTATCTACACGACCCGTGAAATGGTCGCGGATGTACTGGGCGTCATCATGACCGGCGCGGCAAAGCGGGCAATGGAGAACGACGCTGCCGAGTACGCAGCCTCCCTGCCGGCTCATATCCGTGACAGCGTATCGGTAGATGACGATGACGCCGCCTCTGTGAAGTCCGGTAAGTCCGTCAAGTCCGACAAGTCCGACAAGAAGTCAAAGTCTGACAAGAATAAGTCCAAGAGCAGTACAGACACGAAAAAGAAATCTAAGGCCAAGGCTACCGCAGAAAAGGATGACGAGGACGAGCGTCAGGCGGAGACATCTGCTCGGGAGCGGGACGCTGAGGAAAAATCTGCCGACGAGCGGACAGAACGAACTGAACGGTCGGAGCAATCTGAGCGCCGCGAGCGTGCGGAGCAGACGGAACGGACAGAGCGGACAGAGCGTACTGAAAGCTCAAAGTCTGCCGATGAGGCTGAGGAGAAAAAGTCGTCAGAGGATGAAGAGGAGCAGGAGACCGAGAAACCGGCTGCTGAAAAACCATCCCCTCGACCGGCGGTTACTCCCGGCATGAGCGGCGGTAAAGGAAAATAAGGCA
>JAZLHS010000188.1:0-3560 GCA_045616885.1 Selenomonadaceae bacterium
CGCCGCTGCCCGCTTGCGTCGTGCGCAGGAAAAAGCCGCATCAAGTCGCCCCTTTGCCGATAAGATTGAAGCTCTTTTGAAGACTTCCCTCAGTGACAGCACTTTGGCTAAGCTGGTTTCCATCAGCGACCATCCGCTGCTCGAGGCTCGCCCGGTCAAGAAGACCGGCTTTGTGGTAATCGCAGCTGATAAGGGTCTCGCCGGTCCTATCAACTCCAACGTACTGAAGCATACCGTAGCTGAAATGTCAGCCTGCGAGGATGTAGAGGTACTGCCGGTTGGTCGCAAAGCAAAAGAGTTCTTCCAACATCGTGGTTATAAATTAGGCAAAAGCTTCTTCGGCTTGTCGGATAAGCCGAATTTTGACTACGCTGAGCAGATTGGCAACGCAGCCATTCAGGCGTTTGTCTCCGGTGAGGTAGATGAAGTAAAGCTCATCTTCACTCACTTCAAATCGGCTCTGTCCTATACTCCGGAAACAGTTCAGCTGCTGCCGGTGCTGCCGCCGGAGGGTACCGGTGCTAAAATCGGTGAGGCCTTCCCGGATGACGGTCCGGAAGAAATCGGCAGTGTTCTGTTCGAGCCTACAGCCAATGCGCTCCTCGGTGCATTGCTGCCGGCTTATGTAAAGAATGTTATCTACGCTGCACTCATGCAGTCCGCAGCTAGTGAGCTCGGTGCCCGTATGACAGCAATGTCCTCGGCTACCGACAATGCGAGTGATTTACTTAAATCGTTGGAGCTTTCATACAACAAGGCTCGCCAAGCAGGCATTACTCGTGAAATTAACGAAATTGTTGGCGGAGCGGAAGCTCTGTCGCAAGCATAAGGGGAGGAAAATTAACGGATGGGTACGATTGGTAAAATAGTACAGGTCGTCGGCCCGGTTGTCGACATCAAGTTTCCGTCAGATGCCCTGCCTGCAATATATAACGCAATCCATATCGACGGTGTCGTCGGAGACAATCACAAGATTCATCTGACCACTGAGGTCATGCAGCATATCGGAAACGATGTTGTCCGTACTGTTGCTATGAGCTCCACTGACGGTCTGGTACGCGGTATGGAGGCAGAGGATACAGGCGCTCCGATCAGCGTTCCTGTCGGCCCCGGCACCTTGGGCCGTATCTTCAATGTATTAGGTGAAACAGTTGACCATGATGATACCCCGGTAGACGCTGCTGCCTACTGGCCGATTCATCGTCCGGCTCCGGATTTCGCAGTACAGTCCACTGCTACTGAGATTCTTGAAACCGGTATCAAGGTCATCGACCTCATCGAGCCGTACTCCTTGGGCGGTAAGGTTGGTCTGTTCGGTGGTGCAGGCGTTGGTAAGACGGTCCTCATCATGGAGCTTATCCACAACATCGCTACCGAGCACGGCGGCTACTCCGTATTCGCAGGCGTAGGCGAGCGTACCCGTGAGGGTAACGACCTCTGGGGCGAAATGAAGGAGTCCGGCGTTATCAGCAAGACCTGCCTCGTATACGGCCAGATGAACGAGCCCCCCGGAGCTCGTATGCGCGTAGGCCTCACCGGTCTGACGATGGCAGAGTATTTCCGTGATGTATCCGGTCAGGACGTGCTCCTGTTCGTAGATAACATCTTCCGTTTCATTCAGGCAGGTTCTGAGGTATCCGCACTGCTCGGCCGTATGCCGTCTGCAGTAGGTTACCAGCCGACCCTGGCCAACGATATCGGTGCTCTTCAGGAGCGTATCGCTTCTACCAGCAAAGGTTCTATTACTTCCGTACAGGCAGTATATGTACCGGCCGATGACTTGACCGAGCCGGCTCCGGCTGGCACCTTCGCCCACTTGGATGCAACTACTAACCTTTGCCGTTCCATTGCAGAGCTTGGTATTTACCCGGCAGTTGACCCGCTCGACTCCACCAGCCGTATTCTTGACCCGCTGGTTGTAGGCGAGGAGCACTACCAGGTTGCCCGTGGCGTTCAGGCTATTCTGCAGCGCTACAAGGAACTGCAGGATATCATCGCTATTCTCGGTATGGAAGAGCTTTCTGAAGAAGATAAGGTCACCGTTGCTCGTGCCCGTAAGATTCAGAAGTTCCTCTCCCAGCCGTTCTTCGTTGGTGAGCAGTTCACCGGTACCCCGGGTCAGTATGTACCCCTGAAGGAAACCGTCCGCGGCTTCAAGGAAATCCTTGAAGGCAAGCACGACGACCTGCCGGAAGGTGCATTCTACATGGTTGGTACCATTGACCAGGCTATCGCTAAAGCTGAAAGCATGAAAGCGGAGTGAGCTTATGGCAGGTATAATGCAGATGGATGTTCTCTCTCCTGACGCTTATGTTCTGCAGACTGATGAGGTTTCGTACATCGAGGTACAGACCACCGGCGGCGGACTGGGTATCTACCCGGGTCATGCCACCATGGTCGCTGCCTTGGCACAGGCCCCGCTGAAATATCGCGACGGCTCCAACAACACTCATTATGTCTTTGTAGACGGTGGCTTCCTCGAGATTAAAGAGAACAAAGCAACCATCTTAAGCACTGCGGCCGAAGCTGCTGATGCCATAGATGCCGCCAGAGCTAAAGCTGCTTTAGAGCGTGCTCAGGCTAAAATTGATAATCCTCCTGCTGATGTTGACATGGCAGAGGTTATCGGCGCTTTGAAACGCGCCCAGGGGCGTCTCAAGACTTTGGAGCTTGCAGGTAAAGCACACTAAGAAAAATGAGAAAGGCATCCTGAATTTCAGGATGCCTTTTTTCAAAGGAGCGATTAATATGTCAGATATTATGAAACCTGTTGCAGGTAACAAAATGGTTGAGCTTCGTCAGGAAATCAATGATTTGCGCGCAGCCCTGAAAAAGATGGACGATCCAGAACAGATCGCTGCAGCAAAGAAGGAAATCAATGAGAAGGAAACCTACTACAACATTCTGGCAGATAAGCAGCGCGTGGGCCGTTGAGGTAATAAGCCGTGACTTATGAACAGATTCAGCCGTGGCTGCCCTGGATGAGGACTGTCTGCGCCTGCCTTGCCTGCTATTATGTCTATAAAGATTCCAAGAAGAATAATGTACCGTACAGAAATCTCTGGATAATCTTCAGCTTCGTCTGCTTCCCCTTGGCTTGGGTATATATCTACTACAAAGGATATATCAAGCGAAAAGGAGACATCTCTAATCTGGGAAACCGTAAGCTCGAGATGGAAATGAAGCAGCGTGAGATGCAGGCAAAGCTTCGTCAGGAACGAAACTCTTGGGAAGAAGCGCGCAGGAAGGAACAGAAACTTAACAGCGAAGCACAAGCCAAGCTGGAGAAAGAAATCGAGGCGGAGCGCAAGAAACGTGCCGCAGCCCATAAGAAACGCATGAAGGAACTGGCCGAAGAGCGTGAACTCCAACAGGAAGCAGCTGCTAAGGCATTGCACCTTAAGTGAATATCACAATAAAAAAATCGTCGCACTTCTGCGACGATTTTTTATTGCTTAATCATCATAATCATCAGCGGCTGCTTTAGCGGCAGCGAGGATTGCGCTGATGTCCTTTTTCTCACGGGGAGCGGGGGCTGTGAACTGATTGACTGGCCTCTG
>JAZLHS010000189.1:0-30548 GCA_045616885.1 Selenomonadaceae bacterium
TTTGTTTTTGACGAGTTAAAGATAATGGAGCGGAAAACGGGACTCGGACCCGCGACCCCCACCTTGGCAAGGTGGTGCTCTACCAACTGAGCTATTTCCGCATCACTGCTTCTTTACTCGCTCGCACATCTGGCTTGAATCATCTTTCGTGTGAAAAAGTGATTCATGTTTGCTGCATTGTTCAGTTTTCAGAGAACACCTGCGAGGCTTGCCTCGCTGTTGCCCACTGTCGTGAGCGACTTGCATATAATAACCCAGTATTATAATTTTGTCAACATGTTTTTTGTATTTTTTATTATTTTTCTTAAAAACCTTTTATTCTTCACCCATCTCAAGGTTGGAGAACTTGGTAAATTCCTTGTTGAAGAAGAGGGAGACAGTATCGACAGGGCCGTTGCGGTGCTTGGCTATGATGATATCAGTTATGTTCTTTCGCTCGGTCTCCTTGTCGTAGTAGTCATCGCGATAAAGGAACATGACGATATCAGCATCCTGCTCCAGCGCGCCTGACTCTCGCAGGTCGCTGAGCATAGGTATCTTCTTCGTGCGCGCTTCTACACCGCGGGAGAGCTGAGAGAGGGCGATGACCGGAACATGAAGTTCTCGGGCAAGTGCCTTCAGCGAGCGAGATATCTCGCTTATCTCCTGCTGGCGGTTGTCGCTGTTCTTGGAAGGTCGTCCCTGCATCAGCTGCAGGTAGTCGATGATTATAAGAGACAATCCATGCTCCGCCTTCAATCGACGAGCCTTACTTCGAAGCTCCATAACGGTAATGCCCGGCGTCTCGTCGATAAACAGCGGTGCCGAGGACAATCTGTCAGCGGCCTGAAGCAGGCGCTGCCAGTCTTCGTCACTCAATTCACCGACTCTGAGATGCTGTGAATCTATATTTCCCTCGGAGCAAAGCATACGGTTGACCAGCTGCTCCTTGCTCATTTCCAGCGAGAAGAAGGCAACCGGCTTTTTCTCCCTTGCTGCTACATGAGCAGCTACATTGAGAACAAAGGCAGTCTTTCCCATAGAAGGACGGGCAGCGATAATTACCAGGTCGGATGGCTGCCAGCCGGCTGTCAGACGGTCAAGGGCATTGAAGCCGGAAGGTATGCCGGTAATGCCGCTTCGTTTATTGGCTCGACGAGCCCGCTCATCAATCTGGTCAAAGGTGGACATGAGAACATCGTGAATAGGTGTGAATGCACCTTTGTTCTCATTCATGGAGACAGCGAGAATCTTCTTCTCCGCATCATCCATTATCTCATCCACATTGCCGGCATCTTCATAGGCAGTCCCCTCTATCTCCGCCGCCGCGTTGATAAGATGGCGAAGGAGAGACTTCTCCCTGACGATATTTGCATAGTATTGAACATTGGCTGCCGACGGTACGGCATCAGCCAGTGAGGTGATATACGCAATGCCGCCTGCCCTGTCCAATTCATCCCGCTTTCGCAGTTCCTCAACGACAGTGACCATGTCAACGCCTTCTGTGTTGTCATCCAAATCAAAATGGCCGAGCCGCCGCTTGTCGAAAAGTACCATCATGGCATTAAAAACAAGCCGATGAGCCTCGCGGTAAAAGTCATCAGCTGATATAAGCTCTGCCACCTTGGCGATGGCTTCGTCGTTTATGAGCATAGAACCGAGAACAGCCTTCTCCGCTTCTATGTTCTGGGGCATACTGCGCTCTGCCATAACAAAACCTGCCTATCAAAAGTTACTTGAACAGGGTCAGCTGCTGCGGGCCAAGTTCTACATCAATGCGACCGTTTTTGCTTTCATAGTCAGCGATATATTCGGCCAAAGCCACTTCTATTTCCCTGTTCAGTGAACGGCGATGTGCCTCCGCAATCAGACGCATTTTTTCTTTCTGCTCATCCGACCAGCGAAGGGTCGAAGCTGTTCCCGTTTTACGAGCCATACCATCACCATCCGAAATTGTAAATAGGGAGATTACCTAATCTCCCTGTTTATTCTTCTTTACCTTCAGACTCCTGCTCCTCAAATATCAGAGCAAAAGCCTCCTCGGCTGTCTTCACCGGGTGTATATCGAGACCAAGGTGCCCTAAAGGAATGTCGCTGCGATTTTCCCAAGGGATTACCATTGTCTTCATTCCTGCCTGAGCGGCGCCATACGCCTTTTCCGGCACTCCGCCTACCGGCCGCACATTGCCATTCAGAGCTATCTCACCGGTCACTGCCACATTCTGCCGTATCTTCCTGCCGGTCACAGCTGAAACGAGAGCTGACAGAATAGCCGTACCGGCAGAAGGGCCGTCGATATTGCCGCCGCCGATGACATTGATGTGAACATCATAGTCAGCCAAATCCTGCCCTGTACTGCTGCGGAGGACACTGGCTGCATTAAAAACTGAGTCCTTGGCCATAGAGCCGGCTGTTTCGTTGAAGCGCACTGTCCCCTTGCCTTTTTCCCGGGCAGGGAAAGCCACTGCTTCTATCTCAATGACCGAGCCAAGAAATCCGGACACACCAAGACCAAAGATGTGTCCCTGCTGTGCCGTATCAGAAGCCTTTTTCGTGACATACTGATACAGGCGGCTCACCCGAGCCACTTCTCTTATATCGTCGAGGAGGATGACCACGTTCTCCGTGCTCTCTCCATCTGCCAATCGACTGACAGCCAGACTGTAGGCGTCAGCCAATATGCCGACGGCCTTGCGACCCTCGACTGTATATTCACTGATAAGCTCAGCCGCTTCCCGGCTGAGGACTGCTGACAGCTTATCCGCTGCCTTCAGCAGCAGCTCAACAATCTGCACCGGAGTAAGCGGCTCAAAATAGATGGCCGCACAGCGAGACCGCAGAGCAGGATTGACGTGCGAAGCATCTCTCGTGGTGGCGCCGATAAGGACGAAATCAGCCGGTGCCCCCTCCTCGAAAAGCTTCCTCACATAAGGCGGAACTTTTTCATCCGTTGGGTCATAATAGGCAGACTCAAAATAAGCCCGCTTGTCCTCCAGAACCTTCAACAGCTTGTTCTGCAGCAGCTCGTCCATTTCACCTATCTCATCGATGAAAAGGATACCGCCGTGAGCGTCCGTTACCAATCCCGGCTTAGGCTCGGGTATTCCGTTATCTGCCAAATCGCGTCTGGCACCCTGATAAATAGGGTCGTGAACAGAACCCAACAAAGGGTTTGTCATATCCCGCGGATCCCAGCGAAGAGTAGTACCATCCGTTTCTATGAAGGGTGCCTCTTGTCCAAAGGGTGCGTGCGCTACCTTCTTCGCCGCCTCCAATACCAATCTGGCTGCCGTAGTCTTTCCGATACCGGGTGGGCCATAGAGAATAAGGTGCTGCGGATAGGGAGAAGACAGCTTGGCTAGTAAAGCCTTTACCGCCGCTTCCTGTCCGACTATTTCATCGAGTGATTTTGGGCGAAGTATCTCCAGTACAGACTGCGTTAGAGAGATTTTCTCCAGTGCCTCCAGCTTTTCCCGCTTTTTGGCCGCCTGAGGAGACTCCATTCCGCCCTTTTCTTCCTCGAGAACCTGCTTGCGAAGGTCTTTCACATAGTCGTTGTGATTTTCCTCCAGCTTCTTCTCTATCTGCTGCTCTATCTTGTCCTCCATTGTCCGTCGGGCAATCTGGTCAGCAATATGCTCGGAGAGTATCGTCAGTATCTCCGGTATTTCCTTGTCAGAAGGAACATGGTCGATAGTGGGGTCGGCCTCAACGAGGCGCTCCATTGCCAGTACCCGTTCGCCGCGCTTCTCCGAGCGAAGCAACGCCATCGCATCAAGCTTGCCGGCCTTGATGACAATCTGGTCTGCTCCCCATTCCTCTACCAGCAGATTGAATATGGTATCTATCTCTCTGTCAAGCGGATCCTGAGAAGCCTTTTGGGTGCCGATATCACCTATCGACGCTACGCCCTTGTTCTTTTCGGTTTTCTTTCGGCGAAAAAAGTCAAAAAAGCCCATCTCAGCCCTCGACTACAGTTACCTTTATCTGGGCAGTAGTCTCAGCATGAACCTTAATGGTTGCGGTATATTC
This sequence comes from Selenomonadaceae bacterium, assembly GCA_045616885.1. Taxonomy (GTDB): domain Bacteria; phylum Bacillota; class Negativicutes; order Selenomonadales; family Selenomonadaceae; genus RGIG250. The sequence goes on from JAZLHS010000189.1 coordinate 4,012, forward strand.
GCCTACACCGGTAACTTCTCTATCAAGAGATATCTTGCGCTTGTCAACCTCAATGCCATCTTTAGCCAGAGCCTGAGCAACATCCTTGCCGGTAACAGAGCCGAAAAGCTTACCGCCTTCGCCAATCTTCACATTCAAGGTGACAGAGACCTTTGCCAGCTGTGCTGCCAGGAGCTTTGCTTCATCGGCTTCCATTGCTTTCTTGCGGGCAGCGGAGCCGGCCTTAGCCTTAGCAACATTCAGATTGGACTCGGTGCCGAGTACAGCCAGCTTCTTCGGTAGCAGGAAATTACGGCCGTAGCCTTCGGAAACTTCAACGATATCGCCCTTTTTACCGAGACCTTTTACATCCTGATTAAGTATAACTTTCATTTTAACCATTCTCCTCAATGTATTTTTTGCAAACCATTACAAGTTTTTCTTCTATATCATCAATGTCCACGCCTTTGAGCTGGGCTCCGGCCACATTCTGATGACCGCCGCCGCCGAACTCTTCCATAATGACCTGAACATTGAGATTGCCGGTTGAACGGGCAGAGATACCGACCCCGTCCTTACCCATTTTGAACAGAACCATGCTCATCCTGACATTCTCGACACGAAGCAGAGAGTCAGCTACCTGAGCAGAGATTATCTGAGTATTATTGCCAGCCTCCGGGCAGACAGCAGTAATGAGCCCTCCATCATAAAGCTTCGAGTTAGCTTTGGCCTTGGCTATGATAACATTTGTCTCGTAGTCTGTGCTGAAAAGGCGACGGACGATAACTGGATCGGCACCGCCGCGGCGGAGGGAAGCCGCTGCCTCAAAGGTACGAACACCGGTCTGAACAGCGAAGTTCTTCGTATCAACCACAATACCGGCGTACAGTCCGGTAGCCTCATAGCGGCCGAGGGACAGAGTATCATCGAAGTACATCAGGAGCTCTGTGACAAGCTCACTGGCCGAAGATGCCGATGGCTCCAGATAGATGAGCGTGGGCTTCTCTATGCTGTTTTCACTCTTGCGATGATGGTCGATGACCACTACATCGGAGACTCGTGTCAGAAGTGACGGCGCTGCCACCAGATGAGGAATATGCGTATCAACTACTACAAGCAGCGGATTCTCTCCGATGCCCTGAGGAATTTCCCGTTCGCTGACAAATATCCCCTTGAAATTTTCCTTTTCCTTGGCCATATCGACGAACTTGTCTATGCCGTTATTGACTTCCGACAAGACGATATGCACCGGACGACCCAGCTTCTCAGCCATCTTGGCCACGCCCATTGCCGCACCGATGGAGTCAAAGTCCTCGTTTCGATGACCCATGATAAAGACTTCATCCGCGGCCTCCATCAGTTCGCGAAGTGCATGGGCAACTACGCGGGAACGGACACGGGTATGCTTTTCTACAGCCTTCGCCTTACCGCCGAAGAACTGAGTCTTTCCATTGATGAGTACCGCCACCTGATCGCCGCCGCGACCCAGAGCCAGATCCAGCTGATTCTGCGCCTTGATTCCCAAGTCTGCCGTATTCTCAGAATCGGCACAGGCAATACCCATAGAAAGGGTAACAGGAATCTTGTTGGCACCCTTTATCATGCGAACATTATCAAGTATTTCGAACTTGCCTTCAATAGCTTTATCCAGCTCGCGCCGCTCCATTATGGCGACATAGCTTTCATCGCTGATACGCCGGATATAGCAGCCAAGCATACGAGACCACTCGTCAAGCTCTGTGTTGATAGAGAACAGCAGCGCTGTGCGCTCCGTCTCACTCAGGCCCTGATATATCTCGTCGGCATTATCTACCTGTATATAGCTGATTACAGCTCGGGAATCTGCGTAATCCTTACTCAGTTTTTGCTTTTCGGTGACTTCCATGATGTAGTAGACCATCAGACAGTCTGAGCCGCCCTCGGTCACTACCGGGCGGTATTTTGCACTGTACCACCGGTCTCCGGCCGCGAATACACTTTCTCCTTCACTGCCCCAGGCAGCCATGGGAAGCTCCGGCCAAAATTCGGTTATCTGCTCTCCCGGCTCGACTTTATGGCCGAGGAAAGTCTCACTGGAAAGAGCCCGGTTTGACCATTCCATTCTGCCGGTAGAGTTTATCAGCAGAATAGCCTGAGGAAGCTCCTCGATAGCATAGTTTGTCATATTGTTGACATTGCTGATAACATCCCGGAAATACCGCTTTATTTTCTTGTCGCGATCATGACAGCGATCAACGGCAAACAGAAGCATGACCAGCCATAAAAGCCCTGCTCCAAAGCCCAGAAATACATTGTAGAGAAAAATCGTGCCTACGAGAGCCGCTGTCACTACCAAAAAGAGGATAGCATCTATAACAGCAGACAAATTTCTCGGCATAGGATCACCTCATTCCCAAAGTATCAACTACGGATCACTTCTGCCAGCCCATCCGACGGCGATAGTCAAATACTGTATCAAAAAGACCGGTGAAGACAATAAGCTGAGTACCGATACCGCTGAGTACCAGCAGGATAATCAGCATATTAGACATCAGCGATGACCATTTATAATGTGACACCGCTGCCTGATAGACAGAGACACCCTGAACAAGACCGGCAACAGTTCCTGCCATGTTCATATTTACAGCAATCTTGTAAAGAAGCGGAATGTTGTGAGTATCGCCCCAGTACATTCCAAGAATGCTGAAGGCGTACAGATATGCAAAGAAGGATGGCAGCCGCCACTCAATGAAGGCCGGGAATACCGGAACCGGCTCGCCAAAGCGGCGCAGCATAATACCACCGGCCCAGAAATTCAGGGCAGTATCAAGGATACCCATTATCAGGACGACCATCGGCAGCAGCAAACTTATCATCTTCATGTTTTCCATGAAATTCTGACGGGCCTGCTCAATCTGCTCCGGGCTCATACCCATAGACTGATATGCGGCCACCGACTGCTCAAACTGCTGCGGCATCATCTCCAGCTGACCGGAAAACGGCTCGATACCGGTGATAAGGAATACGATATATAGACCCATTCCCTTGGCAATTATCGAAGCAATCGTCGCTGTAGAGAATATCTTTACCCCTGACCACTTGCGGCGATAGCCGATACCCAAAGCCAGCCCGGTAGGAGCAAAGGATACAGCCAGACGCAGAGAAGCCATCGGCTCAACCAATGCCGCCGTAACTACGATAGCCGTTATTACGGACATGAGCGCCCACTTCAGACCGTGGCGCACCAAAAGAAGAATCATCGGCAGCGGCCAGAGAAGCACTGCCAATATACCAACCAGCGGCACATACATGGCAATAATTGCCATCACTACCGTGATGCCTGCCAATATACCGCTCTCTGTCAACGACGAAACTCTTGTCGCCATACAAAACCTCCAAAATCTTTTAACTGCCTTAAGGGCAGACGAATCCCAAAATACAACATGATATTATAACACAAGCCCATCAGGATGACAAATTTCCTATTATACGGAAAAAAGCCTTGCATTGCTCAAACAATTCAGAGATAATATATTGGTCACTTTTTAGAGGCATACATCAGAAATAACATAAACAGAGGTAGATAAATGGGAAAGAATTTCGATAAGCAAGTCTGCAGCATGTGCCGACGCGTCATTACTCTTCGTTCACAATACGATATGCCAATCTACAGTCCCCAGACCGGTATCGGCATCTGCCGCGACTGCATTGAGCAGACCTACGATGCTATACAGGCAGCCGCACCAAGAGAGTCGGCAAAGCCCAAGAAGAAAAAATCTACCGGTGTTCCCCTCGGCGAGATACTGGCTAAGCACAAACCTCATGTCATCAAAGAGTACCTTGATAAGTACATCATCAAGCAGGAGCTGGCCAAGAAGACGCTCTCCGTCGCTCTCTACAACCACTACAAGCGAATGAAATACGATGCCACCCGTCTCGACGACGGCCCGGTCATCGACAAGTCAAACGTAATCATGATTGGCCCTTCCGGCTGCGGAAAGACCGCCATCCTCCAGACTCTGGCTAAGCTGCTGGATGTCCCCTTCGCCATCACCGACACCTCCAGCCTCACCGAGGCCGGCTATGTCGGTAACGATGTCGAGGTCGCCGTCCGTAATCTTTATTACGCTGCCGGTCAGGATATTGAGAAGACCGAGCACGGCATCATCTATCTCGATGAGTTCGACAAGATCGCCCGCAAGTCCGGCGACAACAACTCTATCACCGCCGACCCGGGTCACGAAGGTGTTCAGCAGTCTCTGCTGAAGATGCTGGAGGGCTCTGACGTAGAATTCACCGCTCACGGCCAGCGCAAGCATCCTGAAGCCCCCACCATCAAAGTAAACACTACCCACATCCTTTTCATCGTCGGCGGTGCCTTCGTTGGTCTCGATCAGGTCATCGAGAAACGCCTGAAGAAGAACAGCTCAGCAATCGGCTTCGGTGCTTCCGTCACAGGTGAGTCCGACCGTCCTTCTGCCGATGACCTTCTCCGTCAGGTGACACCCGAAGACCTGATGAAGTACGGTATCATCCCGGAAATAATCGGCCGCCTGCCCATCATCTGTACCCTTGAGACCCTTGACGAAGAGTCTCTCCTCACCATCCTCACCGAGCCGGTGAACGCTCCGATTCGCCAGTACAAGGAACTGCTGAAGCTGGACAATGTAGAGCTCGATTTCACTGTCGATGCTCTCCGGGAAATCGCCAAGCGAGCCATCGCCCGCAAGACCGGTGCCCGCAGTCTTCGCGGCATACTCGAAGAGATAATGCTGGACATCATGTACGATATTCCCAAGGATGAGCGCCATCGCAAGGTGACTATTACTGTAGGCTGTGTAAAGAACGGCGATGCACCGCTCGTCGATATTCTGCCGGAAGCGCCGAAGTCCGTGACCATGCCTGAGGACAACGGCAAGTCAAATAATAATGAGCTGGACAGCGATTCTTCTGATTACAGATTCCACTAATATATAATAGCCTCCCATTTAAGTTAAGGGAGGTGACCGAGCATAGTGAGGTCGGATGGGTGATTTCCGGGTTTACTTATCCGTCACCCCTCTGACGGCTGCGCCGCCAGCTCCCCTAAAGGGGAGCCTAAATAAGTATAAAAAAGAGCATCTCGTACCGTTAAGGTTCGGGATGCTCTTCTCTTTTCTATTTTTTATTTACCGGCGAAAGCCTTTACTGCTTTCGGCATATCATCTTTCTCTACGACTTCCTTATGGAGCACCGGCAGACCCTTCAGTCCGGCCAGACCCTGCGGAGCCTTCACCGGGTTCTTGCCTTCCAGTGCCTCCAGCTGAGCGAAGGCATCTTTGCCCTCTGCCTTTTCACCCAGAGCCTCAAGGACGCTGGCGCTGAACTTGTAGGGGCTTGCAGTGGAAACGATGACCATCGGACGCTCACTGTGAGTCTTTGCCTTGTAGGCTTCGGCCACAGCCCAGGCAACAGCCGTGTGGGTGTCGAGAACATAGCCGTATTCATCGTAGACAGCCTTGATTGTCTCAAGGGTCTTGGCATCATCTGCACAGCCTGCCCAGAAGTAGTTGGAAAGGCGTACCAGCATATTTTCGCCGGCATCGTAGCCGCCGTTCTCGTTCAGTTCCTTCATCCATGCAGCTACCATATTCGGGTCACCGGTAAGATGATAGAGGAGACGCTCCAGATTGCTGGAAACAAGAATATCCATAGAAGGGGAAATCGTCTTGAAGAACTCACGCTTCCGGTCATAGTAGCCGGTCTGGATAAAGTCAGTAAGAACATTGTTTGCATTGGAAGCACAGATGAGCTTGCCTACCGGGAGACCCATCTGGCGGGCATAGAATCCGGCAAGAATGTTGCCGAAGTTGCCGGTAGGAACGGTGAAGTCGATGACATCACCGGACTTGATGGTACCGGCTGCAACCATATCGGCATAAGCGCTGAAGTAATAAACTATCTGCGGAACGAGACGGCCCCAGTTGATGGAGTTTGCGCTGGAGAGGTGTACACCCATCTCGGCCAGCTCTTTGGCGATAGCCTCATCACCGAAAATCTTCTTTACACCGGTCTGCGCATCGTCGAAATTTCCCTTGATAGCCAGAACGGAAACATTGTCACCGGCCTGAGTAGCCATCTGGAGACGCTGAATGTCGCTGACACCGCCGTCCGGGTAGAATACGCATATCTTGGTCTGGTCAACGTCAGCAAAACCGGCCAGAGCGGCCTTGCCGGTATCACCGGAAGTGGCAACCAGAATGAGGACGGTGTTCTTCTCACCGGTCTTCTTCAGTGCGGTTGAAAGCAGCTGCGGAAGGAGCTGGAGAGCCATATCCTTGAAGGCGCTGGTAGGACCGTGCCACAGCTCGAGAACGGAATTGTCGCCTACCTGCTTAACGGGAGCAATCTTCTCATCATCGAACTTGCCGGTATATGCCCGGTCGATACAGCCGGTAATCTCCTCGTCAGTATAGTCCGTGAGGAAAAGAGAGAGAACACGACGAGCCCGCTCAGCATAGTCTACCTCTGCCAGCTGTGCCACGAAATCTGCAGTCACTCTGGGCATTTCATCCGGAACATAGAGACCTCCGTCCGGAGCAAGACCGCGAATAATAGCGGCTGCCGAGTCCATTGCCTGAGTTTTATCGGTGGCACCTATGCCACGAGTGCTGATAAATTTCATTACCTGTTTTCTCCTTCTATCATGAAAATCGCTTTATATCCCTAATTCACTACAGAATTATTGGGTCAATAGATGATAATTAAATAGCATATCATAGGCGAGGAATATTCGCTACAAAAATCTTTTGTACATTGGAAAAATACTGTATTCAAATTTCGATACTCGGCTGAATATTCTCTTAGTTTTTCTTTCGCAGACCTGCTCGGACGATGGCCTCGGCTACTTCCTTGATTGTCTTGCGCTTCATCATACTGTAGCGCTGTATCCGTCGGTACGCCTCACTTTCGGAGATGTTGTGAGCATCCATGAGTATACCCTTCGCCCGGTCAAGAGTCTTGCGTAGCTCCAGAGAGTCTTTCGTCTCTTCCAGCTCCTGCTCCAGCTCTTTCATTTCCTGCCAGCGGCTGAGGGCTATCTCAATGGCAGGAGAGATGCTTTCCTCCCGGATAGGCTTTACCAGATAGGCAAGGACGCCGGCATCCTTCGCCCGATTGACTATCTCCGAATCACTGAAGGCGGTGAGCAATATGACCGGTGATATTCCCTCATCGGCTATCGTCTTGGCCGCGGTGATGCCATCCATATTGGGCATCTTTATATCCATCATTACCAAATCAGGACGGTACTTACGGGTCAGCTCCAGAGCCTGTTTGCCATCGTGAGCCTCTCCGACAATGGTATGTCCCTGCTCCTCCAGCATCTCTCGGAGATCCATTCGGATGATGGACTCATTGTCGGCTATCACGATATTAAGCGGGTTACTCATACATTTACCTCCTCCCTGCCGCTATTATCCAAAGGCAGGGTTATGACAGCTCTTGTTCCTCTACCGTCATTATTCTCCATGATAAAGGTTCCGCCCAAATCGTCACGGATGAAATTCTTAATCAAGGTAGTTCCTAATGAGCGAGTATTCTCTAAATCAAAATCATCAGGCAGACCGCATCCATCATCATAAACTACGAGGCGATGACAATCTTCTTCATTTGTGATAACCAGCCCGATTGTACCACGAACCCGGTTATCATTAAAAGCGTGTTTGATAATATTTAAAAGTATTTCGTTTATTGCCAGTGCAAAGCCGGTAGTCATAGCCGGTGTCAGCTGGAAGGTATCTCCGGATATACGGCGGATAATGATGAAATCAGGACGAACCATCGCCTCGATATTATTCAGAAGATTCTGCGCCAGCGACATAGCATCCACCATGTCGGTACCGCGATTGGAAAGGTATTCGTGAATGGTAGCGATGCTTCGGACGCGGCCGGCGCTTTCCTTCAGCGCTTCCTTTGCTTCCGGCGCCTTCATGCGTCGTGCCTGCAGATTCAGCAGACTGGCGATACTCTGGAGATTATTCTTTACCCGGTGATGAATTTCCCGGATGACTGCCTTCTGAATGCGTATCTCTTTTTCCTTGTCGCGGAGAGCTGTGACATCCTCTATTACTACGATACGACCTCGGAGCTGTCCTCCTGTCTCTATCGGTATATCTCGCACAACCAGTATCAGACCGCCGGCAGTTATCTCTTTCTCGTTTGGCTGACCTGGCTTCACGGTCTCACTGGTAACATGGCGGGTCAGCATCCTGTCTTTCCGTAGCATACCTACAGGATTTCTTACCCCCAGAACGCGATAAATTCGCAGGGCGGCCAGATTTGCCAGGATTATCCGGTCGTGCTTATCGGTAATTATTATGCCGTCAGTCTCACCGATGGGGCGATAAATATCCTCGGTATAATCCCTACCTGAATCCTCCAGCAGGATGCCGGCTGTGTTTATGATATGACCATAGCCCTCCGAATTATACGTTTCGACTGTTGTCTCTATGGTTATTACCGCAGCAGTAACATTGTCGATGATTACCGGCTGCGTAATCATCACGATACTGGCTTCATCAGCCCCGGTTCCAATTTCCCGACGGCCGTGGATTGGTTTCCCCTGCTGAAAGGTATACTGAACCAGCGGCTCCTCATTTACTCCTACCAGCGATCCGCCTACCGGGCCACTGACAAAGAAAAGGGTATGGGGACGCTCGGTAGCCAGCAGGACATATTCTCCGTCATTCTTCCCCGGGACATAGACATTCACGATAGCATTGGCAAAGTCGGCCAAGAAAGGCAGTAAATGAATTATCTGCTTCAGGCGTACCGTTTCCTTGCCGGACAGACTGCACCGCCGCCATGTATCTGCTTTTATCAAATCAAATCATCCTTACCTGTCGGATAGAGAAAGCCCCGGCACCGCATTCAGCGTCAAAGGAGTATATTCGTAGTTCTCTCCCAATGACTGATAGTAGCCCCGGCAGGCTATCATGGCTGCGTTGTCAGTGCAGAGACGGCGACTGGGGAAACAGAACTTATAGCCTGCCTCACCGGTAGCCCGACGAAGCTCTGCCTCGAGAGCACTGTTGGCTGCTACGCCGCCGGCCAACACCAAGGTGTCCAGACCGGTCTCCTTCAAGGCAGCCAGAGACTTGTCAACCAATATGGCAATGACCGTCTGCTGGAATGATGCCGCCACATCAGCATTATTCACCGGGATATTTTTCAGCTTTTGGGAATTCAGATAATTAAGCACAGCAGATTTCAGGCCGCTGAAGCTAAACTCATAGCCGCCTTTCGCCAATGCCTTAGGAAAGTCAATGGCGTGAGGGTCGCCCTCTTTGGCCAGCCGGTCTATCTCCGGCCCGCCGGGATACGGTAGTCCCATGACCCGAGCCACCTTGTCAAAGGCTTCCCCGGCCGCATCGTCTCGCGTCTGACCCAGCAGACGGAACCTGTCATAGTCGGAGACGTGAACAAGAGCGGTATGACCGCCGGAAGCTACCAGCGCCACAAAGGGAGGCTTCAGCTCAGGCGAACTCAAAAAGTTTGCAAATATATGTCCCTCAAGGTGATTTACCCCGATGAGGGGAATCTCCAGCGCATAAGCCAGCGACTTTGCCGCCGCCACACCTACTAGCAGTGCGCCGACGAGTCCGGGCCCATAGGTGACGGCTATCTGATCAATATCGGACAGCTTCAGATTAGCCTGCTTCAGTGCTTCATCCACCACAGGCAGCACATTCAGGATATGATTGCGGGAAGCTATCTCCGGTACCACTCCGCCATATTTGCGATGGATAGGTACCTGCGTCGATATCACATCTGCCAGCAGCTCTCGCCCGCCTCGCAGGATAGCCGCCGCTGTTTCGTCACAGCTGGACTCGATTCCCAGCGTTATCCTTTCCTCCGCCGGCTTGGCGGCGATTTTTTCTCTGTTATAGTATTCCACGGTTTTCTTTCCTTACAGCTTCAATATCCACATGATTATGGCATCTTCCCCATCCTCATAGTAGTGAGGACGCCGGCCGCAATCCTTAAAGCCAAGTGATTTATAGAGATTCAGGGCTGCAGTATTCGATGGTCTCACTTCCAGTGTGAGCCGTTCTGCGCCCCTTTCCTTTATTACTTCAATGAGGTTTTCCAGCAGACGGCGGCTGATACCCTGACCCTGATAGTCAGGATGGATAGCCACATTTGTTATCTGCGCCTCGTCATCGATTATCCAGCAGCCTACATATCCCGCTACCCTGCCATCTGTCTCATCCACAGCCAGCCGGTAGGTAGTCCTTTCATTTTGAGCTTCCCGCCAAAATGACTCCCTTGACCATGGTACGGAGAAGCAAGCTTTCTCAACTATCTCGACTGCAGAAGCATCGTCGGGAATCATCTCGCGGAATACAATCGGTGCTTTGTTCATTTCATCTCACACTTTGCATCGTCGCCTTGACCGATGGATTCTGGATGGCGGACATCCCACAGTTCCTCTGCCTCCGAACGTCGGAGATACCACGGCTCTGCCGTCATTGTATCGGCAACATCACCTGCCTCCAACATCCGAGCGCCAAGCATTGCCACTTCATCCGCCCGAGGCATCACCTGTACCCGGCTGGCCACGATCACACCATCCGGCAGGTCTTCGCTGTCTGACAGCTTTTTCTCGGCAATGTCGCCCAATATGATTACCGGCTGCTTTCGCTCTGCCGCCATTTCTCCGGCCATCGCCACGATAGTCTCCAGCGGTATCACCGTCACCGGCTGTATCTCCTGTCCTTCTCGATAGATTCCACAGTAGGCATTCTTCTTCTGAGCATCCGCCAGTGAGAAAACAGTCACTCCCGGCAGGTCATAGTAGCGAGAGGCCAATGCCCTCAGTGTAGGAACGGCAATCAAGGGAATGTTCAGCGCATAGGCAAGCCCCTTGGCCGTGGCCAAACCTATTCTCAATCCCGTAAAGGAGCCGGGGCCGATACTTACTGCCACCGCTGTGATGTCCTGTCTCTTTTTTCCTGCCATAGTCAGCAACTCACCGATATGCGGTACGAGCGTAGCCGAATGCTCCGGCCCATTCTCCATAGTCAGCGCTGCGACTATTTTCTTTCCATCGGAAAGAGCCACACTTGATACCTTTGTGGCAGTCTCAATTGCCAATATCAGCATTTTTCTTCCCACTCCTTCAGCTGAGCCGCAGCCCGCTTGCTGCCCGCAGCCGGCGATATCTTTATCCGGCGGCTGTTCAGCGTCGCCTCATCTTCTCCCGGCAATCTGTCTATCCTTATTTCTATGTAGTCATCCGGCAGGGCATCCGGGAACTTGTCAGCCCACTCGATAAGGCTGATAGCGTCTTCATCTTCCACATATTCGTAGAAGCCAAAATCTTCCAGCTCCGACTCCCGCTCCAGCCGGTAAAGGTCGAAGTGATATATCGGCAGCCGCCCGTGATAAATATTCATCAGTCCAAAGGTCGGACTTGTCACTGTATCATCGGCACCCAGCGCTCTGGTCAGAGCAGCCGTGAAAAAAGTCTTGCCTGCCCCCAGATCACCGATAAGGTTCACTACCGTACCGGGTACAATAGCTTCGGCAATCCGCTCCGCCAGCGCTCTTGTCTCTGACTCGCCGTGGGAAATTATCTCTATCATCATGTCTCCGTTTTCTTGATTCTTTTTCTTCAGACAGGTTTCCTCAGTTTACAGAAAATCAATCTATTATATCACATCAAGTCAATAAAAAGTACTGTCAAGCGGCCTAATATAACTCACACCAGCCTATATTTTATAAAAAATACCCTCAAAGCGATTTGGGAATTTCCACAAATCTTACTTTGAAGGTATACTCATCACTATTGCATAACAGTTTCTGCTTTTTTAAATCACATTGGTACAACAGCTAATTTCTTTCCGAGGGGGGCTAACAATCGCAGAATCGTGCTGAGTTGCGGGACAGAGGCCCCTCTCTCCATTCTTGCAATAACCGGCTGTTTTACCCCACTTAATTCCTCCAGTTTCTTTTGACTAATACCTTTTGCCTTTCTCGCCTCAATAAGTTCGCTCATGAGAGCCGCACGCAACTCGCTCTCTCTAATCTCTTCCTCTGTAAAGTTGGCCTTTTCAAACTCAGCCCAAGTTCCGGCAATACATTTATTGTTAAGCATTGTTGTTCTCCCTCAGTTCCTTTAATTCTTTCTTTGCCCTCTCAATTTCTTTTGATGGTGTTTTTTGTGTCTTCTTCATAAAGTGGTGCAGTAATACAAAACTGCTATTAATCCATGCAGCAAACAGTATTCTATCTCTTATCGGTCTAAGTTCATAAATCTCGCTATCGAGATGTTTTATATATGGTTCTCCTGCCGACGTCCCATGTTCACTCAATATGTGCATATAGTCCTGAATTTTATGAAGTTTTATACGGCTGTCTTTATCTTTTTTAGACGCCAATTCGTTCAGATAATCTAATACCGGCGATTTTCCGTTCTTGTCCTGATAAAAATATATCTCGTGCAAAGTCTCACCACCCATTAAATTATATTATTCATCTGCACGCGAGTCAAGTACTTCAAAGTTATCGACATAGAAATTCACATTATACTCCATTTGAAATTTTCTTACAAATTTATTCCTTTACTATTTCAAAATGTCACACATCAGACATATAGTCAGTGAGAAGAGCAAATCGACTGCAAGCGTCACAGCGCGGCAGCGGAGCTGATATCTGCCCTAGAAGGTATCAGTTTCGCTGCTTCACCGCTTCAGCGTGAGCGAAGAAGAGCTCTTCTCCCCGGTGGGTGCTGATGTATCGGAGGGTAATCAGCAGCTAGCGATGCTGAGTGTCTACAAACCTGACACAAAGGCAGCCATCGGGATTGCAAAGGAAAGCAAAAGCGAAAACGCCTAAAATATGGGAAAACTGTGTTCCTGCTGCATTGCTCGTATGTCTACGCAAAGACCTCTCATGTGCAAAACCGGGGCTCCGCAGTCTATCCCGTCAGAAGGCAAATACGCTAAATTTTCCGAAAATGCAATAATGGTATCCTTATAGGCAGGCCAGTGGCTCTCAATGTGAGTCACTGGCCTTTTTTTGTGTCACCGAGCACAGTTACATTTGACTCATTCTCGATCAAAAAAGTCTTAATGAGAACCGTACTAAAATCGTTTATTCCAGAGAAATACAACGGGAAATTCAAGGGGGATTACTCAACTAAACGGTATTGGAACCGTCCACGCTGACACACGATGAAGTCATTAGACAAGTAAATGACATAAAATCAAGGATTTTATAGATGATAAGTCAAGATTTACAATCAAATATAAGAGAACATGTTAATATGAACCAATTTACGTGGAGTTCTATTTTTTGAAAAGAAAGTGGAGTTGTGTATTGTAAATGTTCCACGCAAATTTTATAATTCTTTTATGGAGGGCTTTAATATGAACAAAACATATTCAATGAGTATTAGAGTTAGTGAAGAAGAATTGAATAAGCTAAAGCAGGCTGCTAAATTAGAGGCATATGCATCATATAGTGAATTCGTTCGGCGAACAGCTTTGCTTGAAGCGTCAAGAATTATTGCTGAAAATAATGAAAGAGTGAGTAAAGGAAATGGCTAAAGCAAAAAGAGCAGAATCAAGATGTAGATACTTGGTTAGAAATATAGCTACTCAAAAAGGATGGGACATTAGACATCCACAAAAAGGAGGTCAATTTCTTGAGGAACAGGAAATAGATGACTACTTTAAGGATTCTGGTCTAGGAAAAACAAAGCCTGATTTTTTGGTATGCAAGAATTATAAACCTATAATTGTAGTTGAGGCAAAAAATGAAAAATCGAAAATTGATAATGCAATAAATGAGGCAACAGATTATGCTAATGCAATAAATCAACATGGAACTTATCAGATTAATATTGCAGTTGGAGTGGCTGGAGAAGAAGATAACGGGTATTTATTTGTTACAAAGTTTTATAATGGAACCGAATGGGTTGATTTGTCAGCACGCGGATATAAATTAACAAGCTTTCCAAGTGTTAGTGAGGTTGATAATGCGATAATCACTAACAACGGTACAACAGAGGTATCTGTTCCAAATGTTTCAGATTATATTACTACTGCAATAGAATTGTCTTCCATTTTGCGTTCAGCAAAAATAGAACCATCACTGAGACCAAAGGTTTTAGGAGCAGTTATTACAGCATTGTATCAAGGTGAGATTGATTTAACAGAAGGAAATGAATTATATTCGATTAATGAGTTAGTTGAAGCCGCGATTAATTCCACAGACCATTTTGAGGAAAATAAGAAACGTCAGTTGATTGATACGCTAAAAATGTCAGAAGCTGATTACGCTAGATTAGCTCCTAAAATGGGTAAGATAATATATATCTTAAAGATGCTGAATATTAAATCGATTCTTCAAACTGATACAGACTTTTTGGGATTGTTATATGAAGCATTTATTCGGTACGGATATGACAATAATTCATTAGGAATTGTATTTACTCCAAGACATATTACTAAATTCTGTGCAGAATTGATTGATATTAATGCAGGTGACAAAGTAATAGATATAGCGTGCGGCTCTGGTGGCTTTTTGGTTGCGTCGTTTGATAAAATGATGTCAACCCATACTGAAATGGGTATTCCTTTTAATGTCATTAGGGAGGCACTATATGGTTTTGATACAAACCCCACGGTTTGGGCACTTGCAGCTTTGAACATGTTTTTTAGAGGTGACGGTAAGAGCCATATAGAAAATGTAAGCTGTTTTGATGCAAACAGCGTAAATTCTATAAAGGAAAGATTTACAAAGGCGTTGCTGAATCCGCCTTTTTCACAGGAAGAAGAGCCGGAGCGAGATTTTATTGATGTAGCGATGAAGTCATTACAAACTTTAGGTTTAATGGCAGTTGTAGTAAAATCTGGCATTTTTGCTGATGATGATAATGCATTGTGGCGAGGTACGTTTTTGAAAGAGCACACTTTGCTTGGAATGATTAGTTTGCCTGGTGATTTATTTTATCCAACGGCTGTTGACACAACAATAATGATTGCAAAAGCAAAACGACCTCAAGAGGCAACTGATATGGTTTTTATGGCCAAAATATGGAACGACGGCTATAAAAAACTTAAGGGAAAACGCGTAGAAACGACAGGTTCACAATTAGATGAAGTGCTACAAGAATTTAGAAAATATCAAAAAGGAAAGGATACTTCTTCGAAATTGGTAACCGTCATATCAGCTGAGGAAGTATTAAAAGAAGGAGCGGAGTTTTGCCCTGAACAATATCTACCCCAACCAGAATTTCCAGAAGAAGAACAGGAATGGTACAGAGAAGATATCATTAAATCCATATTAAGAACCACGGTTAGTATAGATGACATTGCCGATGAAGTGTTACCGGATTTTCCACAACTTTCAGAATTGCCTGATTTACCATACGGCGTAAGTGATGTAATAGAAAAATTTTTTTATGTCAAAGGCGGTAAATCGAGAGGAGAGGGAAATTATAATGATGGTTCGTGTCCGTATGTTTCATCAGGCGACCCTTTGAATAGTATTATTAGATTAGTAGGCGATGTAGAGGGAGAAGTATTTGAACAAGGAGCAATAACTGTTACTTGTTTTGGTAGAGCTAGTGTTCAACCATGGAGGTTTATGGCAAGGGGTAATGGTGGAAGTGCAGTTCGTGTTTTAATTCCCAAATATAAAATGAGCTTTTCTGAGCTGGTTTGGTTTGCGGCTCAGATTAATATGCAAAGATGGAGATTCTTTTATGGACGAATGGCAATTTTGAAACGCCTGAAAAGAATTAAGCTGGTAGCACCTGAAAAACAGTTGGTGAATGGCGATAAAACTATAGCAGAGAAGGTATCTGAATTATCACAGAAAGTAACTGATATTCTGGATGAATAGAAGAAAAAATGAGAAGCGAAGATTATCATAAAATGATCTTCGCTTTTTGTTATATAAATTCACAGATAAACAAAATGTACCCTCTTTGCCGAGACATACATATCCGGTATAGAGGGTACATTTATTTTCACAGTTTTTTTATTATAGTTTTTCCCTTATGCAGCCACACTCAGCGCAAAATTTCTGGTTCTCGTTAAACTTCGCGCCGCACTGACTGCAATATTTTACCCATTTAGGCTCGTTTCCTTCGCTGCTCTGTATTATCGATGCTCCCTCATCGGTTTGGCTTGCTGCCTCTGTAGTTTTAGCAGGCGCAGGCTGTCCAGCCATCATGCCCATGCTCATCATTGCAAAGGGAGCGCCTTCGGTAATCTGTAAGTCAACGCCATAATTTCTCGATTCCCTTATAAGCCCATATAGTTCCCGAAGCATTTCATTGGCCTGCTCCGGATATATTTTACCGCTGCCGAGATTTATCCTCGTACCATCTTCGAAGGTAAATGTATTATTGCCGGAAGGAGCGTCATGCATAAATATTTCGCAGTCAGGAAGATTTACCCAGCTGCTGACATTATATCGCTCACATACATTGCTGAGCTTTTCCAAGAGCCCTTCAGCGTAATATCTTGTATCAATTATCGGCTGATTGTGGAAAGCCCTGCTGCTGATCTGTACTCTGCATCGTCCGTCACCGGTATAGGCAATATCATATGACGAATAGCTTCCGTTCATCCCGCCGCCTTCGGACGAGCTGTAGGCAATCAATCTCATAAATGCACCCTCTGAAATCTTGATTCAAATTACCTGTGTTTCCCCTTTGGTAATAGCATAATTTCATTCCCTATTCTTTATTAAAATCTCCGATGAGTTTATACAAAAGATTATACAGGGTCTTTGCCTCATCGGACGACAGACTTACCTTGCAGGACATTTCCTGCGGTACGGACAGTGCCTGCTGGTACAGCATGGTTCCCTTCTCGGTGATATTGACGAGTACCACGCGCTCGTCCTCGGCCGATCTCGTGCGGGTCAGCAGTTCCTTCGCTTCCAGCTTTTTCAGCAGGGGGGTCAGCGTGCCGGAGTCCAGATAAAGCTTCTGCCCCAGCTCCTTCACCGAGATAGTCGGCTTCTCCCAGAGAACCATCATTACAAGATACTGGGTATAAGTAATATCGAGCCGGGAAAGCAGAGGAAAGTAGGCCTTAACCACCTCACGAGAGCAGGCATATAAGGGAAAGCAAAGCTGATTCTCCAGCTTCAGCATATCGGCTGGCAAGCGTTCTTGTCTATCGTCTTTCATATAATATACACATCCCTGTATTGTTTTTCATTTTGCAGGTAGTCTATCACGAAATTCAATTGCATGCAATATTATTTTTTAAAACTCTATTGACAAACCATACTCTGCATGATATTATTCAATCATCATATTCAGTTGTATACAATCAAATTTATAACAACTAAAGGAGCGGTAAAAATGAGCATTTACGGAGTAACCAAAGGTACGGAGCTGGAAAAAACCATCGACATTTTCATGAAGGCTGAGACAAACGGCTCTATGCTGTATCAGGCACTGGCCCGGATGGCCAGAGAGCAGGGCTATGCGGACGCTGCTGATGAATTTGTAAAAATTGCCAATCAGGAAGCTATCCACTCCGGATTTTTCGCTGTGCTGAACGGCAAATACCCGCAGGATTTCTGGAAGCTGGTAAAAGGCATCCAGAAGGCTGAAGCTGCCGCATCTCAGTCCATCACTCCTATGATTAAGGCACTAAGGGCGATGGGACTCAACGAAGCTGCCAATGAGCTTTCTGTCTTTGAGGATCAGGAGACGCAGCACGGAGTAATCACCGAGAGACTGCTGAAGAAGCACGCACCGGAATTGCTGGAAAATGACACAGATGATGTCTCTATCATGTCCATGCTGACTGAGTGATTTGCTGAAAAACATAATCATAAAAATATCCCCGAGGCTCATCCTATATGAGTCCCGGGGATATTTGTTATGTATAGCCGTTATCCGACAGTTTATTTATTTCTTCCAAGCTCCGGTATAGTCTGCTATGCCGAACTCTTCCGGTGCGAAATCCGGATCCTTCCCGGCCGCCTTCTTCGCTTCGTAGTCATCAAGCAGCTGCTTTGCCAGCGGAGCCAAGAGGACGATGGCGAAGATATTCGCGTAGGCCATGAGGCCGTAGCCGATATCACCCAGTGCCCATATAGCGTCGGCATTTACCAGAGTACCACAGAATGCTGCCACTACGAAAGCAGCTCGGATTATCATTGCCGCTTTAGGACTATCGCCGGTGAGGAAGCTCATGTTTGCCTCCGCCTGATAGCAGTAGCCGGTCAGAGATGTGAATACAAACAGGACGATGATAATCGCCAGCAGCTGTCCTGCCCAATCACCATAAGTAGCCATAAGAGCGTGCTGCGTCCACTTAATACCTGCTTCCATTCCGTTGATATTATTTACCAGCAGGCCGCCATGACCATCGCTGATATCAAATGTGCCGGTGAGCAGGACAATCATCGCGGTGGCGGTACCGACCAGCAGGGTATCAACATATATAGAGAAGGCCTGAATAAGTCCCTGCTTGCCGGGATGTGAGCAGGCAGCTGCCGCCGAAACGATAGCACCGCAGCCCATACCGGCCTCATTGGAATAAATGCCTCGCTTTACGCCCCAGGAGACTGCCGAGCCGATAATTCCGGCCAGCAGCGGTTCCATCCCGACTGCCGATTTCACGATGAGCATCAGCATAGCCGGAACCTCAGAAATGTGCAGGCCGATAATAATGACGGCCAAGCCGATATAAATCATGCACATTACCGGCGCCAATATCTCCGCCAGCCGAGAGATGCGCTTAATACTGCCGAAGACAACAAAGGCGAGAATGACACAGCAGACAACACCGGTGATTATCTTCTCTACACCGAAGGCCTCCTCAAAGACGGTGACGAGAGAATTTATCTGCACACCGGGCATCAGGATGCCGGGGCCCAGTACCGCCACCACCGCAAAGATTATTGCGTAGGTACGGTTCTTCATTCCCTTTTCGATATAGTACGCCGGGCCGCCTACGAAAACACCATCCTTAGTGACATTCTTATAGGCCTGAGCCAACGTCGCCTCAGTAAAAGCCGAGGCAGCACCGATAATGGTGATTATCCACATCCAGAAGATAGCCCCGGGGCCGCCTACATAGATTGCTGTGGCTACACCGGCAATATTGCCCATGCCTACACGGGCACCTACAGTGGTAGCAAAAGCCTGAAAGGACGAGATGCCCTGCTCTGTTCCCTTATCACTGAACAGCAGCCGCACCATTTCAGTCAGCAACCGCACTTGGGGAAATTTCAGCTTGACGGACAGATAAAAGCCGACTCCGAGACAGAGGCAGACCAGAAACATACTCCAGATGATATCATCCAGCTTCACAACCATTGAAGAAAACGATTCCATAAAGATTATTCAAACTCTCCTTCAGAAAAATAAAAACAGCCAAAACGCCATCATCGTGACATTTTGGCTGTTGAACTGCGAACAAACTACTCACGCATAGACTTCACGCTTTAGGATACCGACTTCCGGAAGATTGCGGTATCTCTCTGCGTAGTCAAGACCATAGCCGACGATAAAGGCATCCGGGATTTCCCAGCCAAGATAATCAATGTTGACCTCAACTTCACGCCGGGAAGGCTTGGAGAAGAGAGCGCAGAGCTTCACCGAGGCTGCACCGCGCTTTTTCAGATTACTCAGCAGCGCTGACATCGTATTGCCGCTGTCGATGATATCCTCCACCACAATTACATGGCGACCAGTGATATCTACATCAAGGTCTTTCTTTATCTTCACATTACCGGAGCTGACCGAGCCAGTGCCATAGCTGGATACCCGCATGAAATCTGTCTCAATAGGTATCTTTACCTGACGGATGAGATCGGAGTAGAAAACCATAGCACCGTTCAGAATACCGACCATCAGAGGATTCTTATCACGGTATTCCTCAGTGATGACAGCACCAAGTTCAGCCACCTTCGCTTTCAAGGTGGCTTCGTCAAACATTATGCTTTCCAAGTCATTATACATTGCTCTGACCTCCGTTACTCAAATGTAACTCGAATAATATTCTTCGTGTTTTCATCAATCATTCCGCAGCCGCTTCTGATATAGCCTGCCAGCCACAGGATGTTTCCGTCGCTGTCGGTCAGGATAGGAACTCTCTCCCTTGCCTCTCGTGGTACCTTCCGGTCAATGAAGTAATCCTTGACCTTTTTCCGACCCGAGCTGCTGCCGGAAAGCAGATATGTATCCCCCGGCCGCCGGCTCCTAACAACAAGCGGCAGCTTCACCTTGTCTGCATCTATGAGAGCCACCGCTTCATCGGCAGCGGGCAAACAAGCGATTGCTTCTTCCGTCGCTTTTGTATACACAGCTGTGATAATTCTACCACAAAATTCTGTTTTTGTACTATCTCCATTGACGTTAAAAGACAATTTTTTCTCATCTTCCCCATCTAGTTGTGCTTTGACAGGAAGTGTTCTGGCAAAAATCGCCTTGTCGTACTCCAGCCGCAGAATTGCTCCCGGCAGACTCAGCTGCTGACCACTGTCTCCATTGCAGATGAGGCGACGCATTGCTTCTATATCGGTATAGGAGCAGTTTTCCAGCCCCGGCAGTTTCCTGATTATGGCTTGCTGGACAGTCTTTGGACAAACCGAGAAAGCCGGGCGGTCAATGGTATTGTCATGCAGTATCTCGGCCGCTTTTTCATTGGCCAGAGCAGAAACACAGTCCGACATATCAGCGGCAATTTCCGCCAGATGACAGAGAGCCGCATTTATCTCCGGATTGTACCGAGCTTTCAAATGCGGCAGCAGCTCTAGCCGCAGGCTATTTCGCCTTGCTTCATCCGGTTCATCGTTAGTGGAATCGTGGCGGGGCTCCAGTCCCCGCAACACACAGTATTCTTCTATTTCATGTCGGGACACCGCCAGCAAGGGACGAATCAGACGACAATGCACCGGCAGAATACTTCCGCCGCCATTATCCGAATGACTTGGCTCCAGCCATTCTGTCATCAGTCTGGAGGGGCGCATAGCGGCCAGTCCGTTTACTCCCGTCCCCCGCAATATGCGCATCAGTACAGTCTCGGCTTGGTCATCGCCATGATGACCGACTGCCAGGAAAACTTCCCGGGTGTCCCAGCGCGTTATCAGTGGCTTAATAGCCGAGAAGCATTCGGTGGCTACATTACGCAAAAATGAATAGCGAAGCTCTCTTGCCGCCGTCTCCATAGAAAGACCATTCTCGGCTGCATAGGTAGGAACATCACCATGACCGATACGGCAGGGGATGCCTCTGGACACACAAAAGTCGTGGACGAAGGCAGCATCCGCCCGAGATTCTTCCCCGCGAATGCCGTGCTCAAAGTGCGCCGCCGTTATCGATAGCTGTCGTTTCGCCTGCTGAGATAGAAGCCAATCAAGCAATGTCAGGGAATCCGGCCCTCCGGAGCAGGCAACCACGACGGCTGCTCCTCTTGGCAGCAGTTCGTTGTCATCGACAAATTTATTCAGTTTTCTGTGGAATGACAGTGTCTGCATAAACCCCTCCGGTCTGCTGCGCAGACCACCTCCCCTATAGGGGAGGCTATTAAACCGATTAGTAGTTACCCTCCGACCTCGCTAACGCTCGGCCACCTCCCCTATAGGGGAGGCTATTAAACCGATTAGCAGTTACCCTCCGACCTCGCTAACGCTCGGCCACCTCCCCTATAGGGGAGGCTAATAAAAAAGCGTGTCCTGCCGAACAACATCGGCACAGGACACGCTATTCACTTCACTAATCAGTCTCCACGACGAGAGCCGCGACCGCCGCGCTTGGAATCAGTCTTGCGCTTCAAATCTGTGAGACGCTCATCGCTGTCCTTCAGGAACTTCGACAGCTTGTCCTCGAAGGACATCGGGCCGCTGCTAAAGCGCCCGCCGCTAGGGCGAGAGAAGCCGCCGCCCATAGGCGGACGAGACGGACGAGGAGGCATCGAGCCAGCCGGACGAGGCGGACGATTCTGTCTGTCAGCAAAGGAACCACCCTGACCGCCAGCCTGAGGACGGTCGCCTCTGGGAGCAGCTGCAGCCTGTGCAGTTTTGTTCTCCGGCACCTGCTTGACGGACAAGCCGATACGACCATTGTCGTTAATAGCCAGCACCTTTACTTTGATTTTTTGCCCCTGCTTTAGGAAATCGTTTACATCATTGACATAGACATCTGCTACCTCTGAGATGTGAACCAGACCGGTCTTATTCTCAGGAAGCTCGATAAAAGCACCGAACTTCGTAATACCGCTAACGGTTCCCTCTAAAATACTGCCAACTTCAATGGACAAAATGATGCTGCCTCCTATGTTATTTTATTAATATATTCCAAGCTCTAAACGAGCTGATTCATCTACTGCCATGCGGGAGAATATAGGGCATTTCACCGGAGCGTACCATATTCAGCTGCTCACGCGCTACCTTCTCCACTCGACGGAGATCCTCCAGGCCAGCCTTCTCATCACGAAGCGCTGCATTGACCTTCTGGGCTGCCGCAAGACGCTGCTCAGCTGCCTGATATTTTTCATTGATGCCGTTGAGGTACGCCTGCTGATTGACAAAGCAGTATCCGAAATACACGAATACTACTGCCAGCACCATATAAAACCAACCGGAACTCCGGCGGCCGCCACGGGAACTTCTGGAGCTGTCCCTACGTGCCATACTGTCGCCTGCCTTCAAAAATCTCTATCAATCATAAAAAAGTTAATTGAAATGATTAACTTTCAATACATTCCAATAATACAGAGAATACTGCAAAAAAGCAAGAAAAAATTTCAGAAATTTATGATAATTTCCAACCTTTATTACTTTCTCTCTGCCAGGGAAATTGGTGACAGGACGCTTATTCCGTTGGAGTTTACAAAGACATCGGCTTTGACCCCGAAAACCTCCGCCAGAAGGTCTACGGTCAGTATATCTCCCGGAGTACCCTGCCGATAAATTCCGTGATCCTTTATGACCACTATTTCATCAGCATACTGGAGGGCATGGTTTATATCATGGAGAACCATGATTATAGTCATGTTCTCATTGCGATTAAGCTCCTCAATGATATTCATGACCTCAAGCTGGTGGCCGATATCAAGGTATGTGGTGGGCTCATCCAGCAGGAGTATCTCCGGCTCCTGAGCCAGTGCCATAGCGATGAAGGCGCGCTGACGCTCACCACCGGACAGGGTCATTACCCGCTGGCTGGTGTAGCCTTTGAGATGGGTCTTGGCCAGTGCCTGCTCTACCGCCTCTCTATCCCGCTTTGGGTCACCGGCAGTCATGACGCCCCGATAAGGGAAGCGGCCGTAGTCCACCAGCTCACTGACCGTGACATCGCCCGGCACAGTCATGCCCTGCGGAAGTATCGCCAGACGGCGAGCGAATGCTTTACGACCTATCTTCTTTGTATCTTCATCCCCTAGCAGCACCTGACCGTCATAGCGGTGATTCAGTCCGGCCAATGCTTTCAGCAGAGTGGACTTGCCGGCGCCGTTGGGCCCGATGATAGCCGTCCGCTTTCCGGGCGTGAAGCTGATGTTCACACCGGAAAGTATCGTCTTTTCTTCTATTTTTACTGTCAGATTCTTTGCTGACAATGCAGCCTGTTTCGTATTATCCATTACAGCTCCCTCCTAAGCAGGAAGAGGAAGAACGGCGCTCCAAATACAGCCATCAGTATACCTACCGGAAGTTCGGTAGGAGCAAAGGCCGTCCGGGCAAATGTATCGGACAGCATAACGGTCGCCGCACCCAACAGCGCCGCGCCCGGCAGCAGATAGCGATAATCAGAGCCGATCATCAGACGCACCGCGTGGGGAACAATAAGACCGACGAAGCCAAGCAGACCTACGACAGAAACTGCACTGGCCGCCAAGAGAGCAGCAAGAGCGGTCATTACAATGCGGGTAAGTTCTACATTGAGGCCGAGCCCCTTTGCCATCTCATCACCCAGCTGAAGGATGTTGAGGTGCTTTGCCCCAATCATTGCCATGATGACACCGGCGATGGTATAAGGATAAATGATTCCTACATGAGGCCAGCTTCGGGTAGCAAGGCCGCCTACCATCCACATGAGGGCACCGTGAACCTTGTCACTGTTAAATATCATTACCGCAGAGATACCGGCTCCGAGAAAAGCTGACACCGCAACACCGGCCAGAATAATTCGCACCGGGCGAATACCATTCTTCCAAGCCAGCAGATAAATGACGCAGGCAGCACCCATCGCGCCCAGAAATGCCGCCGGAGTAACGAGGTATTCCAACGCCGGAAATGCCAGCATCAATAGGACAGCGGCCAGACCGGCACCGGAAGAAATACCGATGATGTGCGGGTCTGCCAGCGGATTTTTCATTATTGCCTGAAGTATCGCGCCGGACAGAGCCAGATTTACTCCGACCAGAGCCGCTACGATAGTTCTTGGCAAGCGAATATTCATGATTATCTGCTGATGGGTTCCGGCTCCGTCACCGAAGAGGGCTGCATATATCTCCGCCGTTGTTATAGGTACGGAGCCCAGCTCTACCGATACGATAAATCCGATGAACACCAGCGCGGAAAAAAGGAGCAGGAAAGCCAGCCGACGCACATGTGATGCGTTGGCTGTCCCCTGCTCTTCTTTTGTACTCACTGCATTGTTTTTTTCTTCGGCTGCCATTATTTAACTGCCTCCGGATAGATAAGCTTTGCCATTTCTTCAAATGCCTCCGGGAAATGTACCCCCGGACTCAGAAGGAAATGATTCTGGGACAGATAGTAGAGCTTGCCGTTCTTTACTGCCGGTATAGTCTGCCAGGCCGGACTATCAGCAATGGTCTTTTCCATACTCTTCTTTATGTCCTCCATCTTGCCCATGCTGGTGACAAAGATTATCTCCGGATTCTGCTCTACCAGCGTCTCGATGCTGTATGGTGCAGCATCGGGATTGCCCTCTATCGCATTCATTCCCTGCGCTACATTCACGAAGCCAAGACGCTTCGCTACGGAGCCGGCGATACTGGTATCCAGCTGAACGCTGAGGCCCTGACCGGTGCTGTGAAGAATGGCTATCCTTTTCTTTTCCTGAGGCACCTTGCTGACTATCGCTTCTATCTTGTCGTCAAGGGATTTCACGAACTTCTCCCCGGCCTCTTTATTTCCGGTGACCTGCGCAAATACGCCTATCTCCCGCTTTACGCTGTCATAATTCTTCATGTCCAGCACCAGGGCGGGAATCTTATTCATGTCAAGAGTCGTAAGAAGCTTTTCATTCATACCCTTGTTGACTACCACCAAATCCGGCGAGCAGGAGATGAGCTTCTCTACATCGATATTGTAGACGCGTCCGATACTGGTCTTATTCTTGGCAAACTCCGGCATATTCGTCTTGGAATCCGGGCGGCCAACCACATCTCCGCCTACAGCGTGAAGCGGCTCCAGAAAGGAAGCCGAGGTGACGACGATACGCTCCGGTTTTTTGGTCAGGCGTACCTCTCTGCCCATGTCATCGATTATGACAGCAAAGTAATTCTCCGCCGCCTTCGACCCGTGCTCCTTGTGATTGCTCTGCGTAGCCGCGGTACCGCTGCCGGCCGGTGCTGCCGCCTTCTCGCCGCAGCCGCCCAACAGAAGTCCCAAAGACAAAATTGCGGATATAGCCGCCATCTTTTTATTGCTCATGTTAATCCTCCATAAAAAACTCCCTGCCGTCATAATGCCACGACAGGGAGCCTTCTCGCCAAGTCAGATCTTAAAGCAAAGAATCGTAACCAACACCCAGCTGGTGATAAGTCCGATTGAAATCAGATAGCCTTCCTTAGTAATCGGGCGACCAAAGTTGGTATTCTCTCCCATAAAGCCGCGACGATTCAGCAGAGCGTACTTCTGCACGCGCTTCTTAAACCATTTCTTTTTCTTCTCTTCGCCAATGAGCGTTCCGACTATCTGTGCGATAGCAATGCTGGAACCAAAGCTGCAAAGAGTCCGAACGGTGATTTCGGCATCTGATAATCCGCCAAAGAGCCAATCCAAACTAAAAACCTCCCGGTGGTGAAACCACATTCATATTATACAATAACCTTAGTATAAATTCAATAAATGTATTTCGCTTACTATACTTCTTTTTTATCCGGCGGAACCGCGTGAAGCTCCAGTCCCGGGTTATTATCGGTTATCCAGCCAAGTGCCCACTCGTTATTTACCAGCAGTACCGGCAGGCCGTTTCGGTCGTAGACAAACATACCGCGGTCGATGCCTCGCATTCCCTCCGGGGTAGCCGTATGGCCGTCCTCATATGTGAGCCACCGTGCAACCTCAAATGGCTGCATCGTCAGGATAACATCCACGCCATATTCACTCTTCAGGCGATAGACAAGAACGTCAAACTGCAAGGTACCGACAGTGCCGACGATAATGGAATCGTAGCCGGCTTCCTTAAAGAGCTGGATAGCACCCTCCTGCGTCAGCTGCTCGATACCCTTCAGGAACTGCTTGCGCTTCATGGTATCCTTTGCCTCGACGCGGGCAAACTTTTCCGGCGGGAATACCGGGAAATCAGCGAAGCGGAACTTAGAAGAGGAGTCGGATATGGTATCGCCGATGCCGAAGATACC
>JAZLHS010000190.1:0-5807 GCA_045616885.1 Selenomonadaceae bacterium
CCAGCTACGTGGTACACCTGATATAAAGGTAATTACCGGCATGCGGCGCAGCGGAAAATCTATATTGATGCAGCAATACATCAGATACATTCAGACCAATCTGCCGGAAATAAACATTATCTTCATCAATCTGCAAGAGCTTGAATATGACGAGCTTCACGAATATCATGCTCTGCACCGTTTTATCATGGACCACTGCGAGCCTTTAAAGGAAAATGTTCTGATTGTTGATGAAGTACAGTTATGCGACAAATTTGAGCTGACAATCAACAGCCTGCACGCAAAGCAGCTTTTTGACATTTACATAACAGGTTCAAACGCCTTTCTTCTAAGCAGTGACCTTGCGACACTCTTCACAGGCCGCACCATGCGCGTCGAAGTATATCCCTTTTCTTTTGCCGAGTATTGCCAGTACAATGGCATTGGAAAAGGCGCGGTTCATGATAGCTTCAACGATTATGTCCGCAGCGGCGGTCTGGCTGGCTCTTATTTGTATAAGGCTGAGAAGGATGCCTATAGCTATATCAACGACGTATACCGTACTATCGTGCTGAGGGATCTGGTACAGAAATATGGTATACGAAATAAAGCCGAGCTGCAGCAAATTGCCGAGTTCATGATGGATAATATATCAAATCTGCTGTCAGCAAATAATATCTGTGATGCTCTAAACAGGAGCGGAAGTGAAATAACCCGCAAAACAGTCGCAAAATATATAGCTTATCTCAAGAACGCCTTTGTCTTCTACGAGGCAAAGAGATTCGATGTAAGAGGTAAAAAATACCTCTCACAGAACAGCAAATTTTACATAAGCGATTTGGGTCTGCGCTATTCACTGCTCGGTACGAGAAATATGGACTACGGCCGCGCCTATGAAAATATAGTATTCCTTGAATTAAAACGCCGCGGATACGATGTCTATGTCGGAAAATTGTACAAAAAAGAGATTGACTTCGTGATTACCAGAGAAAGTGAAAAAATCTACATTCAGGTATCGGATATCATCACAGATGAAACTACCTTTCAGCGTGAAGTCTCTCCACTTCTGCAAATCAAGGACGCTTATCCTAAAATCCTGCTGGCTAACACTTTCCATCCTGAATACCAATATGAAGGGATTCGCATAATCGATATAGCCAAGTGGCTACTGACAAAGGCCTGATTATTAACCAAATACAATACCGGTAATAAATATCCTCCGTCGCTCCTTGCTTGAATGCATAGAGACGGCGGAGGATTTAATTTTTATTTCTTATTATTTACTGCTCTTTGCACTCTTCTTTACTTCCTTGGGAACTTTCAGAGTAAAGTCCTGCGCTACCGGATTGAAGCGCGTTTCCATAGTCAGAGTGCATTCAAGATTGTTCAGGTCAATGCCCTTCAGCATGGGGACGGAGGCAATCTCCGGCAGGGTGCTGAGGAGAGCCAGCTCTTCCTGCAGCCACTTACTCAGAGAAGCGGGTAAATTTATTTCCCTTGCCCTCGCTTTATTCCTCGTAGCCGCCAGCATAGCTGCCGCTGAAATCCGCCAGCTCCACATCAGCCCGATAAGTGCCGACGCTGTGGCTGGCCTGATTTTTGCTCCGGATGAGAGCGTCACCGGGAACACACTTCTTTTCATATATTATTGTAAATATTCTGTTATTATAACGCTGCAAATCGAAAATTTGCAAAGCAATTTTCTCCGTCTTGCAGTATAATTAACTGTAAATATCTTATACAAAGGATGTCATTATGAATCTGAATCGACAATTTTTTTCCGCCTTTTGGCGTCTTTTCAAGAGCTACTGGAAAAGTGCCGAAAAGAAGCAGGCCATCCTGCTGCTGGCGTCCGTCATCGGTCTGAACTTCGCCATGGTCTACCTGCTGGTGCAGATAAACACCTGGTACAACGAGTTCTACAACTCCCTGCAGGCATATCAGTGGGAGCGGTTCTGGCCCCTCATCGGCAAGTTCGCCGGTCTCGCCTTCATCCACATCGCTATCGCCGTCTACGCCATCTATCTCCGGCAGCTCCTGCAGCTCCGCTGGCGTACCTGGATGACCAACGAATACCTGAACAGCTGGCTGGAGCGGGGTGCCTACTACCGGCTGAAGCTTTACGACAGCGATATGGACAACCCTGACCAGCGTATTGAGGAAGACATCAACAAGTTTGTGCATCTTACGCTCCAGATCCTGCTGGGTTTCCTGAAGCAGCTCACCACCCTTGGTGCCTTCGCCGTCGTCCTCTGGAACCTCTCCGGCTCGCTGGACATTCCCATCGGCGATACCACCTTCCAGTTGCCGGGCTATATGCTCTGGTTCTCCCTGCTCTACTCCATCATCGGTACGATGCTGGCTCACAATGTCGGTCGGCGGCTCATCAGCCTGAACTTTGACCAGCAGCGCTACGAGGCAGACTTCCGTTTCTCCATGACCCGCGTCCGTGAGAATAGCGAGAGCGTTGCCTTCTACGGCGGCGAGGTCGCCGAGCGGCTGACCTTTGCCGACCGGTATCAGCTGGTGGTGGAAAACTTCCGCCACCTCATGACCCAGACGAAGCTCCTGAACTTCTACTCCAACGGCTACGCTCAGCTGGCCATCATCGTCCCCATCATCATGTGTGCCCCGAAATATTTTGGCGGAGCCATGCAGCTGGGCGGTCTCATGCAGACCATCAGCGCATTCGGCCGGGTGCAGGATGCCCTCAGCTACTTCGTAGATGCCTACGACGGCATTGCTCAGCTGGTAGCCGTCACCTACCGTCTTACCAGCTTCACTGACCATCTGGAAAAGGTGGCCGAGGCCAAGCCAGCCCTTACCAGAAAGGATACCCCTGCTGATGAACAGGCGGCACTGACCGTCCGTGATGTCACCGTGTCACTGCCCAACGGCCGGGTACTGCTGGAAAATCTCGACTTCTCCCTGTGCCGCGGCCAGCGGCTCCTGATAACCGGAGACAGCGGCAGTGGTAAATCTACCCTCCTCCGCTCGCTAGCCAGCCTCTGGCCCTACAGCACCGGACACATCAGCTGCCCGAAGGAAGACCGGCTCATGTTCCTGCCGCAGCGTCCCTACCTGCCGCTGGGCACTCTTCGTCAGGCTATATTCTATCCGTCTCCCGTAGGTGAGATAAAGGACATCGCCGAGGCAGAGCTTCACCGCCTCATGGAGCTGACGGAGCTGTCAGCCTTCGCTGACCGTCTCGATGTGGTTGACGACTGGAGCCGCATCCTCAGCCTCGGCGAGCAGCAGCGAATCGCATTCCTCAGAATTCTCATTGCCAAGCCACGGTGGGCCTTCCTTGACGAAGCCACCAGCGCTCTCGATGAGCCGAGAGAGGAGCGACTCTATGCCGTGCTCCGGGAGCAGCTGCCCGACATGGGCATCGTCAGTGTCGGCCATCGCTCCACCCTCTTCGCAGCCCACGACAGAGAGCTGCACCTAAATGGGGATGGAGGCTACAGCTGTCGGGAGCTGTAGTTTTTCAATAACCATTTTTTGAAAAGTTTCGATTGATGGGCGTTACGAATTTGCCGCGTAAATTTTCATACTAATATAAAAACAACCGAGGTATCCAACGAATTCTCTCGCTGGAACCTCGGCTATTTTTATATACAATCACTTATTGCCCGTTCGTCTTTTTACCTTATGAAATATTCTTAGGCATACGACTTTTCTTTTATTTGATTAGTTTGTCAACATTGTCCCTCGCAATTCACTAAATGCCTTACAGATATATTTCCCTCAACAGTTCTACTCCTTGATTTCTATCAAATGGTAATCCCATCTGTATAAGCCTAACTTCACTCTCATCCACGGCACTAATTTCCTCAATAAATTTTCTGACACTATCCTTAACCATTCCAACTGATTCCACCTTTGTACCAGCTATTACTATCTGAAGCAGTCTAAACACATCATATTTATGTTTCTTCAAGTCCCTCTCGTTCACATGTTCACCCGCTCTTTTTCTCTCCAGCAGATTTATCCACGCATACATCTTAAATGGAATCAGATATTCTGCACCAAGTACTCCTACTCCATCAACCACCATACGACCAATCATCATAAATTGGTAAAAATCTTCGTTCAACAAAATAGCGGATAAACTCGATGTGTCATTATCAATGTGCAAAGGCACAATACCTTCATCAACTTCGAGATGATACCCAGGCTTACGGGAAAAGAGTTCTATCATTGTTGGATAGCCAAACTTTCCTTCCGTAAAGCGGTAGAAATGCATATCTTCCTCATTTTTCCACCCGCATCTATATCCACCCTTTTTAATATAATCCCAAAAGACTTTTGCAAAATCGGGGAAGTTATCCTCCATAATGAGAATCATATCGACATCTTTTGTTGCTCTGAATTCCATGTCTGCTTCGTGAAGCAAAATGTCACAGGCCGTTCCTCCAATAATGGTGTAGTAATCAGTGTAGTCCTTAAATGCTTCCTTGAAAGAATCTATTCCTAAAACCATTATATCTTCTCCAATATTTCCTCTGTACACATATCAATTCGCTCGTCTGCAATATCGCTTAAGGTACATATTAAAGATATCGTGTCTACCATTCCTGATTTTGAAAAAAGGCTAGGATCATACTTCCACAATTGAAGTCTGACGCATTTACTATGATCTTCAAATCTGACATCGATTGCCTTTAGATTTTCTAATATCTCCGCTCCCTTATATATTGCCAATTCTTCAATATCAGGCGGATTCAACTCTGAATAGTTGCTCAGAGCAGTTTCTCCCGCAAGCAATCCCACATTCTCTATACTGTCCTTTCCCACGGTAATCACTTTCTGTATGGGATTAATTAAATACTTCTTCGCCCTGACATAATATTCTCGCCTTGGATAATTCCGTGATATTGCTATCTCCGTCCCAGTCTTTAGTTCTGAGATTAGATTCATCTCTTTTAGTTGCGCCGTTGCTCTCGACAGAGAGGTCTTCGTAATATTCAGTCGCTTGGCGATTACACTCTTTAATGCAGATTCTCCATCATTCATGTATAACAGCGCCAAAAACACCATCTGAGTTGCGGGCATCATGCGGTCTGCTTTTATTTTCTTTTTACGATACACATCCGATAACACGATTCCCAAAAACGGCAAGAAAATATTTCCCGGCAAATCGATGAAAGAAATACCATTCTTTACCATGGCATTTCGCATTGCCACACTGTCAATGACCACTTCATAAGCTATCGGGCATTTTAGTACTTTTTCGTATTTTATCTGTTGTTTTTTCATTGCTGTCACTGACATATCTGCCTGTTTTTTTATATCTACAACAGCAAATCTTGACCCATAAAGTTTGATGAGCTTTATCTGCCTCATAGTCATAAAAATCGGCAAGTCTAGTCTTTCTTTGTACTCTTTTACTTCAACATCACAGCAAAAGAATTTGGACAGAGCCTGTTTCATGCGCAACCTCCTTATAACATTTTTTTCACATAATAACACATTTTATGTTATTATGCAAAATTTATGTTACAAGAAATTTTCTCTACAAATCACATATTGTTTTTCTTGCCTGTCCCAGCAAAATGTTCCGACAGAGAAATTGCTTTATTTACCATACTAAAATATGCTATATTATAATGATAATAATTGGGTGAGTTTGCCCTTTTATGAATATAAACCTTCCATAAGAATTGAGGATTATATAATGGAAAACTTTGTTGCCGGCAGCTACGATGTCATCGTCATCGGTGCCGGTCATGCCGGAGTAGAGGCAGGCCTCGCCGCCGCCCGTCTCGGCAAGAAGACGCTCCTTGCCACCATCAGCCTTGACAACATCGCTCTGATGCCCTGCA
>JAZLHS010000191.1:0-4722 GCA_045616885.1 Selenomonadaceae bacterium
CTTCTTTTGTGTATTTCACAGTAAGCCTCCTTGTTCACTTATAGGAAAAGGTAGAACACGCATTGTTCCTGTTATGTACAGTATAAGCAATGTGTGTATATTTTCTACCCCTTTTGTGTCCAAAATAAGCTTACCACTTCACCGGCTGATTGACTAGCATTGTACTAACCCACCACCGCCTGACGGCGGTCCCCGGCCCTTAGAAAGGGCGGACTGACTACAGCTTGACGACAATTCACGGCCCTTGAAAAGGACGGACTTATTAGGTATGGGCTTTGGGCGCAGGCGGTGCCTGACCTTCTACTGCGGAAAGGATGGCGACAAAAACTTCCGTAATATATGGAAAAAAAGACGGTCAAATGATAGAATTTTGCACATAAGAAAGAACCTGTGAAAAAGGAGACAATATGCTGGAAGAACTAAAGGCTGCTGTCTGTGCAGCAAATCTGGAGCTGAATGCTCGGGGTGTCGTCATCTACACCTGGGGCAATGTGAGCGGCATCGACCGGGAAAAGGGTCTGGTCGTCATCAAGCCGTCGGGTGTGGAATACGACACCATGAAGCCGGAGGATATGGTAGTAGTAGACCTCGCCACCGGCGAGACGGTGGAGGGCAGCTATCGCCCCTCCAGCGACACGCCAACCCATCTGGAGCTCTACCGCCGCTTCCCCACCCTCGGCGGCATCACCCATACCCACTCGACAAATGCAGTCGCCTTCGCACAGGCCGGACGCGCCCTGCCGTCTCTCGGTACTACTCACGCCGACTACTTCTACGGCGATGTTCCCTGCACCCGCGCCCTCAGCGAAGAAGAAGTAAAAGATGCCTATGAGCTGAATACCGGCAAAGTTATAGCCGAGACATTCGAGGCACAGCACATCGACCCGCTGGCTTTACCGGCAGTGCTGGTAAAAAATCACGGCCCCTTCACCTTCGGCGACAGCCCGGCAAAAAGTGTCTATCACGCAGTGGTGCTGGAAGAAGTGGCAAGGCTGGCCAGCCTGACCCTTGCGCTCAATCCGGCAGCCTCGCTGGACAGCTACGTGCTGGATAAGCACTATATGAGGAAGCATGGGCCCAATGCGTATTATGGACAAAAATAACTACTCATCTGTGTCTTTCAACAGCTTATCACACAAAAAAACAGCAGCCCAACAGCTGCTGTTTTTTTATAGTCATTGATATAAAAAGTATCTCTATTAGACTTCGTCCAATGCCAAACTTTTTCTAATATATCCGCCTAGCACCATAAAAATACCTAAAGCCAGCCCGACACCGGCAGCACCGCCAACCATCTTTGCGCCATTCCTTGAAGCGGGCTTCGTTGGCAAGGAAGGCTTCATAATCCAAGTAAAGTATTTTTTCTGGTCAAAACTTTTCAGGCTGCTCTCTTCCTTGTTCAGTTTATTCACTTGGGCCATGTAAAGTTCTTCCTCAGCTGCGCGTCCCATGCTGGGCAGATTCCCCTGTGCCTGCCGATTCACCCACCTCAGTCTGGCCTCTTCCAGCTGCTGCTTTGTTATCTCTATCTGTCTCTCGAGACGAGGCAGCTCCTCATCTCGATGGAATTTTTCGTAGTTCTCCAGCAAAAGCTCACACAGCTTTTGAGCTTCTTCTGGAGTTTCCCCCTTTACCCCTATCGTAAAAGCCTGGGAGTTCTTCCCGACATCTACTGATACTCTTTCCCCAAATTCCTCCGCATCCATCATGGGCAGGAGATCCCTACTCAAGAATCTGTCCTTAACACTAGCCACCCCGTAAGCAGCCACATCCTTATTATCATACTTATATCCTACATTAACAATCGCCTTTGACTCGTACAGCCTTGGCTGACTAAAGATAAAACCGCCCATCAAAGCTGCACACACAATCGCGGTTGAAATTATCTTAAATCGTCCTCGCCAAAGTGCCTTAAAAATTGGCACCAGGTCAATCTCAATAGAATCGTCTTCTATTCGGTGTTCCTGTCTATCCATAGAAAGAACTCCTCCATATACATATTTTTGCAACTGCTATTTTTATGAATCCGCCCATATGGGTATATACATACCCATATGGATATTACCATACTTTACCATCCATTACAATCCACCCATAAAAATATTAAAATTATATGGGAGATGGTTACGATGAAAGATATAGACTTTGGTCTTATTCACATAAAACTCGATGATCTACGCAAGGCTCAGAATATCAGCATAAATAAACTTGCCTTTCGTGCAGAAATGCAAAGGTCTCAAGTCAGAAGCTACTGCAACAACGATGTACAGAGGCTTGACATTGCCATTCTGTCCCGTCTTTGCTATGCCCTTGACTGTAAAATATCCGATTTAATCGAATACATACCGCCCAAAACCCAAGAATAATGCGCCGTGAAATCTTCGTCAACAACTCCCAATGCCGATTAACACAAAAGTTATTCAGCATTGGTTACTATACAAAACGTAAAGAAAGAGGTATGAAAATGAACGAAAAGGAAAACAGAGACGACGAAATAGAAATTGATTTGGTAGAGATTTGGGGAATTTTGAAGAAAAAGGCCAGCTTTATCGCGGCTATCAGCTTCATTTTTGTTGCTGCCGCAGTCTCCTATTGCTTCATCAAGGCTCCTACATATCAATCAGTATCAATTATCAGTGCTGATTCCAAACAGATGAATTTTTTCCAAACCCGGGATGTCCTGGAACCTATAATGAAGGAATATGTATCAACTGAAGGCGAGAAAGCCCCTAGTTTTGATGCATTCAAACAAAATATTAAGTTTAATCAGGCAAAAGGCAGCAGTGACACTACTATTACGGTAACGGCGAATTCCCCAGAGACAGCACAACAGATTAACCAGGCAATTATTGATGGTGGAAGGGCGCTCTTTATTAAAATTACAGAGAAGCGCCTTGAAGTTTCTATCCAGTATGCAGAGAGTGCTCTGGCACGAATAAATGAAAACGTAGCAAATGCAGAGAAAGAGTTATCCCAAAGTGATTCGTCTCGAACAAACTCAATATCATACGACACCAGAATGACCAAGCTTCACACCATATTAGATTCAAAAATGAAGGCGATTGAAAACATAGAAATCCTTCGGAAACAGCAGGCTGAACTTGCTGTAGTATTCCCGGTTTTACAAACGCCAACCTTTGAGGAAATCCCTGTAGCCCCCCAGAAATTGAAAACATGTTCAATCGCGCTTGTATTTGGTCTGTTTGCAGGGTGTCTCCTTGCCATTTGTAAAGAAAAACTACTGTAAAATATAGAAAAAAATCCTTTATTGTGCTACTATACAGTAAGATATTTTCAAAAAGAGAAAGGGAGATGCACCACCATGAATTTTTCTAAAAAACTCAAGACCTTCGTAGCTGCTTCTCTGGCTTCTCTGGCTCTCATCACCGCAGGCTGCGGTGGCGGCGGCGAGAAGAAGCAGGAGGCTGCGAAACCGGCGGCTGCTCAGACACAGGACCTGAAGGGCAAGAAGCTCGTAATGTATGTATCCTTCCATCAGGATACCGCACAGGCTCTGGCTGACCAGTTCAAGAAAGAGACCGGCGCTGAAGTAAGCTTCATCCGTCTGTCCACCGGCGAGGCTACTGCCCGCATGACTGCTGAGAAGGCTGCTCCGAAGGCCGATGTATGGCTGGGCGGTACCAGCGATGCTCATCAGAAGATGAAGGCCGACGGTATCACCATGGCCTACGCTTCCAAGAACGACAACCTCATACCGGCTGAGTATCGTGACAAGGACAACTTCTGGCACGGTCTCTACCTCGAGACTCTTGCTATCGGCTACAACGAAGCCCGCTTCAAGAAGGAATTCGAGCCGAAGGGAATCAAGGCTCCGACCTCTCTCGAAGACCTGACCAATCCTGCCTTCAAGGGCGAAATCATCACTCCGGATCCGGCTCGCTCCGGTACCGGCTCTACCTTCCTCACCAGCGTAGTTCAGTCCATGGGCGACAAGGCTTGGGACTACCTGCCGAAGCTGAAGGCAAACGTTGCTCAGTTCACCTCCTCCGGTCTTGCTCCGGCTCAGAAATGCGCTGCCGGCGAGTACCTCATCACTCTGAACTTCGTTGCTGACCAGCAGCTCCAGGGCCGCAAGGGTCAGAAGATTGTTTCCACTATCTACACCAATGCTGGCTGGTCTGTAGTTCCTATCTCCAAGATCAACAGCAAGAGCAATGAAGAAGTAGCTAAGGCGTTCATTGATTTCTGCCTCACCAAGAAGGCCGGCGAAATCATCTCCAAGACCACCAATGCTCTCGCCTGCAACCCCGAAGTTGCTGCTCCGGAAGGCATGAAGCCGCTGAAGGAGCTCCCGCTGTTCAAGGCATACGACTTTGAAAAGGCTGGTAAGGAAAAGAAGGCTCTCGTAGAGAAGTTCTCCGGTCTTTAATTTGTAATTGGATATGCCTCCGCAGCTTCTGCGGAGGCATATTTTATAAATTGCTTTTGACTATCACCCCTCAGTCGCCTTCGGCGACAGCTCCCCTAAATGGGAGCCTATGAAACTGGCTATATGTTACCCCTCAGTCGCCTTCGGCGACAGCTCCCCTAAATGGGAGCCTTACTCAATTAATTTACAACCGTAAGGAGCAATCCACATGTCATCATCAACCGGTCACGAGCGTACCGGCTGGCAGCGGGAACTGAAGCTGCTCCTCCGAGAGCCGCCTCTCCTCTGCAGCATCGTTACCGTATTCCTGCTTTTCGGTGTCTTTATCCTCT
>JAZLHS010000192.1:0-2183 GCA_045616885.1 Selenomonadaceae bacterium
CACGATACAGCACCAACGCACACTCGGTAGCCCCTACTATCTTCATATTGGCCTTTAGCGCCTGCGTGCTTGACTTCTTCACAAACCACAGAGGATAGGATTTCATAAACCCGTGCTTTTGCCCGTATTGCTGCACAAGCGGTATCTGTTGCCAAGCACAAAATACAATCATTGCAGGTGCTTGGTTTCTTTCCTTCGGCTCTTTCTTTAACAGCTTTGCACAAAAGTGAAAATATTCCGCAATGTTAAAGTTATTGTCCGTCCTGAAGAATGACTTCCCTGCCAGCTTTGACTCGCCATTCTTGTTGTCACCACCGATATACCAACTAGGATTGCTGCCATACGCATTAGAGCCTAGATTGTATGGAATATCTGAAATGACTAACTGGGCCTTTGCCGGAATGCCATAGCACTTGTAATTCTGGAAATTGTCGTTATATAATTCACACTTCATTTGTTCTTCCCCTCACGCTCTGCCTTTAGCCTTGCATCATTCTCTGCCAACGCCGCTCTGAGCAAAGCATCATTCCTTGCCTTGGCTTCCTCATACGACATCTTCGGCTTCGGCTGTTCCTCTGCCACCATCATCTGAGCAGGACTATTATTCCTGTGATAACTTGCCCAAGTAATGACCTTCTGCTTCCAGCTCTTTACTTTGTTACCCTTGGAGTCCTTCCAATCGTTAGCCTCAAAGTAATTAACAAACTGAACAGGGTCTATGTTGTAACCTTTCTCTTGGATATATGCTCTAACCTCATCCACCGATGGTGCCTTAAACACTCTGGAGGGCTTCGCCCTCTCTCTATTCTTTGTAATATTACTTGTAATATTAACTGTATTATTCTCCACGAAGTTTTCTTCATGGGGGGTACGAAGATTTCTTCCTACCCCCACGAAGTTTTCTTCATACCCCCACGAAGTTTTTTTCATGGGGTCATGAAGCCACATTATTCGTCTGCAAACCTCTTTTGTGCCATCATTTTTCTTCTCCAACTCTACTTTTATGTACCCTTTTGCAACTAATGAATTTATCCAACTCTGTATACTCCTGGTACTTACCTTATAGAGCGTGGCGAAATATCTATTAGTGGCCCAACAAAAACCTTTATCATTGCATAATGCCGTTATCTCTCCATAAAGTAGTTTTGCACTCGCCATTATGTCTGTGTCGTACCTTACATTTGCCGGAATGACCGCATAATATGCTTTACTAGAGATTTCAAAATCTTCCATTTAATCCCCAACCTTCAATTTATAAACCTTTGCAATCTGCTTATCAATTTTTATAGGTTGCAAATGATACTTGCACAAAAAGGTGTTTTGTCCAATTTTGTGCAACTCCGTGTGATGCTCTCGGCAGAGCGGTAAGCACTCACGCCCTATGTGTATATCCTCTGTCCTGTCCATGCCCATACCCAGCGCATCCACATGATGTAGGTCTGCGTGCCGTCCGCAGATGGCGCATTTCTTATGCATTAAACATGCATATACATACCGTCCGATGTCCTCGCAGTTGTCAACTAATGGTTGACAGGTGGGAATGTCGTTGCTGATGATAAACTCAACCAGATATGAAATAAAATCTGTTGCAAGTTCCATAGAACAATTAGCCAAAGAAAACATCTTTCTTGTCATGGCTTGCATCCGATTGAGCACAAAATCCATCTTCATGGTCTGCTTCATATCCTCAGGATGCTCACCCACCCACTCGGCAATCTCACCGATAAGGGCGTATATCTTCCGGCGCTGCTCTGCGCTGATGTGTCTGCCGTCATCAAAGCCTACCTGCACCCTGTCATACTGTCTGCGTAAAGCTTTGTCGAAATTTGGGAGAACGGCTCTTATCAAAACGGAGCCGTCCTCTCTCCAATCGGTTATTTTCCCCACGCAGATTTCTTGACTCACTGCGCCTGCAGCGCTGCATATTTATCCAGCACCGCATCAAAGTTATCCGCGAAATGTGCCACCTGCTTATCACTCAACGAGCGGTAATTGTTGCGCTTGTAGATAGCCTTGGCAATAAGGTCTAAATCCATCTCCGTCAAGTGCAGCTCTCCTGCTTTGCTGATGACAATGGCAGAGTAATTGGTGTTAGCCTTTGTCTCCGGCTGATGGGTCTGCAGGTGATGCTCGTTCGTGTCGGCATCCTTGTTGTCGTCAATCGCAAACAGGCCGCACATGGC
>JAZLHS010000193.1:0-1521 GCA_045616885.1 Selenomonadaceae bacterium
TGAAGTGAATATTCTGTGGTCTGGAAACCGTCTGTCCGGACAGAAGGAAACCGAGAGTCCGGTCAAGCGGAAACCGCCGCTCCGGGAGAAAAGAAAACGCACTCCCGGAGCAGATGGTTAAGCTATTATTCGCTCAGTGACGGGTCCAAACCATATACTTCTCTCATGGAGCGGTAATTAACCGGGTCCGTGGGAACGATGTTAATCTTGTAAGCATCGTGCTTGATACGGTCTAGAATGGCCTCGGCTAAAGGACTGTCATCCCCGCCAAGTTGGTCATACCAGCCTGAGGGGTCGTATTGGGAGCAGAAAATAGTTGAAGATTTCTTTCGGCGCCGGTGAAGAAGTTCAAGAATGTCGTGCTGTTCCGTTTCGGTGGGTTTTTGTAAACGCTAATATATAAGTGAGCCATTTTTACAGCAAACGCTCACGAATAATTGAGCCACCCAATAAAGTTCTTTATAATAGTCGCAGACTGTTATAGGGGGCACAAAGGTGGTTATTACATTGGAAATTTACAAAGAAATACGCAGAATGCGGCTTGACGGGATGAGCCAGCGGCAGATTGCCGGTGTGCTGCACATTTCCCGCAACACCGTCAAGAAGTACTGGGACGGTAACAGCGTCCCTTGGGAGCGCAAGGACTACAGCAGAGAGGCTACCGTCATTACAGACGATGTCATTTCCTTCGTCAGGCGGTGCCTGGAGGATGATGCTCACTGTCGTTCCAGAAAACAGCACCACACCGCAAAGCGGATTTATGACCGACTGGTTGAGGAATACGGATTTACAGGCGGTGAAACAACAGTCAGGCGGTTGGTGCATCAGCTCCGGGAGAAAACGCAGGAAGCCTTTGTTCCGCTGGCTTTCCCGGCAGGAGATGCCATGCAAATAGACTGGGGCGAAGCTACCATCTATCTGAAAGGGATTCGG
The DNA here is from genome assembly GCA_045616885.1 of Selenomonadaceae bacterium. GTDB lineage: Bacteria > Bacillota > Negativicutes > Selenomonadales > Selenomonadaceae > RGIG250. Next base: position 934 of record JAZLHS010000193.1, read on the forward strand.
ACGAGCGTGAATCTGTTCTGTGCTCGCATGTGCTACAGCGATGCACCCATTGTACTCGCTTACCGCAGGCAGAACGAGGAGAGCTTTCTAGATGCACTGGTGCAGGTATTCCAATTCTTTGGAGGAGTTCCCACCCGGGTCATCTTCGACAATGGAAAGGTCGCAGTAAAGAATGGCTTCGGTGCCCATGCCAAAAAGCAAGCCGGATATGCAGCCCTCTCTGCCCACTACGGCTTTGAGGCTGTGTTCTGCAATCCGGCCTCCGGCAACGAAAAGGGCCTGATGGAGGGGCTGGTGGGCTACATCCGCAGAAATGTATGCGTCCCTATTCCCAAAATCGGAAGCATGGAGGAGTCGAATCAAATGCTTCGGGAGAAATGCGAACAGCACCTGTCTCACCAGATTCGGGGAAAGTCCGCCTCCGTTGGGGGGATGCTTGCGGAGGAAAAGCCGTGCCTTTACCGGCTTCCCGGATACCGGTTCGACCCCTGCAAACGGGCATCCGGCAGGTGGACAGGTTCTGCACCGTCCGCTTCGATACCAACAGCTACTCTGTTCCCTGCGCCTACTGCGGAAGAGAGGTATCCG
>JAZLHS010000194.1:0-12525 GCA_045616885.1 Selenomonadaceae bacterium
AGCATAAAAATATTTATTGTGCAGAAAATCTTACTGTCTCACCTCTATCCAGCAAGAATAAATATGCCTCATTAACCTTCCTGCCAGTCAGTTCTTCAACTGCCTCAATGTATAGTTCCAATTGCCTGTGATATCTTGTCAAGGCCTCTGTTCCGCTGATATTTCTGTCCGTCTTGTAATCCAGCAATATAAATTGACCATTCTCTTCAAAGAGCAGGTCGATGATACCCTGAAGGAAAATCTTTGGCAGCTTTGACAAATCAACCTCTGAGGATTTGAAGACATCCGGAAATGCCTTCTCTATTTTCAGCAGACGGCTGAATGGCAATTCGCAATGAGCTTTGCCATTCTTTCCGGCCGCAGAAACTCGTTGACCAATCTCTGAACTAAGAAAACCATCAACATATTTTCTGGCTTTTCGATTGTATGCCTCCAAGGTCTTTTTATCTTTTTTACCGAAGGAACTGCAGATGCCGGTTTCTACAACCTTTGATAACTCCGAACTATTAAGGTCAATGTTTCTCAGAACGATTTGCTGCAAAATACCATGCACAGCCGTACCAAACAGTGCTCCGCCAATATAGGAAGAATTCTCATCATTAATATCAGAAGAATCAACATTCACGCCGCTCAGCAATGGCGATATTCTGAATTCTTTTTCCTGATTTATAAAGCTGTGACTTTCTCCCCCAGACATCGGTACTTCATTCTCTGCCGATGCCTTCATCTCTTCCAGCTGTGTTCGATGCTTCAGTTCCGTTACCGAAATCTTTGAACGGAGACCCGATGTACCGCAATCCGGATACTCATAAAGGAGAAGCCTTTCAACTTCATCCGCTAACTCAGCAATTTCACTGCCAACTTCTTTCTCCTTAAACAGCTGCCGTCTCTCTTTTACGGCTGACCAGAATTCCTTCTTAGATATACCGGAACCATTCGAAATCTCTGCAGCGTTACCAGTATCACCAGTCTCGGCATAATTGCCCTCTTCAGATGTAGATATAACATCGACCTTAAACCGTGACCCATCATCGTATAATGCATTTGTGCCGTCATTACGAAGACAGCCTCCATCTGCATGATTTGCTATTGCAGAGGCCACCCAGTCTAGCATAGACTTTGCTTCCATGACGGCATTTTCGTCCAACGGACTTACGTTGATTTCGTTATTCACCGAAATATCACTGCTGGAAGCTTTGCTCCATCCGGCTACAGCTTTCTCAAAGCTCTTCACACTGCCGGTCATTATTAGCTTTTCTTTTGCTCTTGTCATCGCGACGTACAGCAGCCGCAGCTCCTCTGCCTTCATCTCCTGATCGATTATAAATCTGATTGCCTCTTTGGCGACGGTGGTCTGCTTCATTCTCAGCACATCATCTGCCGCAGAATCGCCGGTCAGCTGCCGCGCCGTAACAATCATATCTCCACCGATTCCAAATTCCTTATGGTAGATGAATGGCTCGTTCTCATCCCGGGTATTGAATCTCTTGCCCATCCCGGCCAGGACAACTACCGGAAACTCCATACCCTTGCTCTTGTGTATCGTCATAATTCTGACGACATTCTCATTTTCGCCTAAAGTTCGTGCCTGTGATAAGTCAGTTTTCCCCTTCTTCAGTAGCTCAATAAAGTGCAGGAATCTGAACAAGCCACGGTTATCTTCTGACTCATACACTCTTGCCCTATCAATCAGAAGGCGAAGGTTCGCCTGACGGAGCTGCCCCCCTGGCATTGCTCCGACGTATTCATAATAATTGCTTTCCCGCAGCAGCTGCCAAATAAGCTCGCCTAAGCTCAGCTCCCGAGAAGTTTTTCGCCAGCCTGACAATTTGGACAGGAAATCCCTTACCTTCAAGCGCAGGGCATCATCAAGATACTCGGCTCTCAGCAGTTCAGCTCCCTCTGCTTCCGCAGTGAAATCATCCGCATTTTTCAGTACATCATAAAAGTATCGGCTATGACGGTCAAAAAGCCGCAGTCTGACCAGCTCATCATCTGTAAAATTCCCAACAGGCGAACGAAGAACCGCCGCAAGCGGAATATCCTGATGCGCATTATCAATAATTCGCATTAAAGAAACTACGGTATTTACTTCAAGCGCATCAAAATATCCCGCATCTACCGTAACATAGGTGCGAATATTTCGAGCTTTCAGCTGTTCTCTGAGTATCTCGGCTCTTCCGCCTATAGACCTCAGCAGTATGACAATATCCTTCGGCTCTATATTTCTATGGTCTCCGCTTGATTTATCCGGCCAGATATGCACCCCAGAGGACAGCAGGGTCTCTATTCGCCCGGCGATATACTCCGCCTCATATTCGAAATCAGTCTTTTTCTCCGCTGCGGTGCCTAGATATTCCTCAATTTCACCGGTGTCATCGGCATCATTACTATCGGTCTCTACGATTGCCAATTCTACCGTTTCATCCATAAATTTTGCTTCATCCGAATACGGAAAGCCATTATCACCTGTGGAATCAACAGTAAAGTGAAGCGCTTCTCTATCGTCGTAAACGATTTCTGTTGCTCCGCCTACCATAAAATGCCTGAAGATATAATTTATCCCTCTCAGTACAGAGGAGCGACTACGGTAATTATCAGACATATCAATCCGGCAGCTTGGCCTGTCACTGCCGACAGAGGCATAAATATCCTTCTTTTTATTGAACAGATTGGGATCTGCATGACGGAATCGGTAAATGCTCTGCTTTACATCACCTACAATAAAGCGACAAGGCAGATTGTCGTTATCGTCCGAACCATTTATTTCTGACCGGCTCAGGAGTGTAAACATAGTCTCCTGAAGGTGATTTACATCCTGATACTCGTCTACCATTATTTCCCGATATCGGGTCCTTATCCTCTTGCCGGCCTCCGTCAGTTCACAGTAGCTGCCGTTTCCATCCCGCTTGGCTATTATATCCAGAGCCAGATGCTCCAAATCACCGAAATCCATAATGCGGCGCTCAGTCTTTTCTTTGCTGTAGCGCTGCCTGAACTCCAGAGCCAGCTCAACCAAGGTTTTAACATATCCACCCATTACAGAGAGTTCTGCGACGATGGCTGTTGAATCCTTTTTCAGCAATTTCCCCTGCAGCACTTTCTTCAGGATATCTCCGGCTTTAGTTCTAAGCTTTTTTATCGCTGCTACTTCACCATCTGTATTTTCATCACCAGTAAATCCCGGTGCTCTTGCTGCCTTTCCGGTTTTGCTGATGACGGCCGGTTCTATTCCACAGACTATCTCTCTTATCTCATCCCATTTCTTATTATCAATATCCAAAATCAGCTGATTATAGCTATCGTTCAGAACAGCCCCATATTCTTCCCGCACAAAATCCGCGTATTTATGGCTTGCTTCTGTATCAAAAGCTTCTGCCCGGGTGACACATTGCTCCACCAAGCCTCTGACTTCCGACAAAAGCCTTGAAATATTCTTCCGGAGATATTTCATCCACTGTGCTGCCCTGATTTCAGCCAGCTCTTCCTCCGCGCCGCCGTTTATAAATTCGCCTGAAATATTCTGATAATCCTCAATCAAAGAATTAAGCCAGTATTCAGGATCAGGCTCACTTTCGGCAAATTCTGACAAATTGAGAACGAGGTCATATAAGGATGCATCGCTGTTGTCATCACCGTACATTCTTGTAAATCGCAGGAAATCTTCATCTGCCAGCTCATATTTATTCAGGAAAACATCCTCAATGATCTCCTGCTTTATCAGCAGCAGTTCTTCCTCGCTGGCGATTCGACTATGTGCATCCACCACACCTTCGGCATCAGCGCCCTCACGACGGATAATATTCTGGCAGAAGGAGTGAATAGTAGATATATCCGCACTATCAAGCAGCAGAAGCTGTCTCTTCAGACGCAGTAGCTTACTTTCTGATGAATTCTTGTCATCCTCAGCTATTTCTTTTTCCAACACTGTAATATTTTCATTTATCTTCTTCTCCAGTCGCTGACGCATCTCTGCCGCTGCTGCTCTGGTGAAAGTAACCACAAGAAGATTGGACAAATTAAAGTCGTCATCATCCAACACATGGCGAAGTATACGCTCTGTCAAAACTGCCGTCTTGCCGGAACCGGCAGCCGCGGCAACCAGTATATTCTTATCCCTTGTCTCTATTGCTTCACTCTGTTTCTCTGTCCATTCCATCACTTCTTCACCTCCTCTTTATTGGATTGGCTATCCGAAAGAGCCTCAAGTATCTGCGCCTTTATCTCTTCGTCTGTCAGTCCGGCAGCATAGCGATAGTCAAACCCATCTATCTGAACATCAAAGCCACAGACTGACCTGTAATCACAGTACAGACAGCTGTTCTTCTTTGCACTGCTGAAGTAGGGATGAGCTTCATTTTTACCATCAATTATTTCTCGCCCGGCGGTCAGAAGCTTTTCTCTCACAAATTGCTGCACTGCACCAAAGAATTCTTCTGACTGTGCATTCTTATTTACCTTCTTAGCTCCGCGGCTAACAGTAGACTTCTTCACATCTACACACTGCTGACCACGGGAAATCAAATCCATTATCTCGTCATCATCCAGTGTCCATCCGGCAAGGCGCATTTCCTTGGCAGATTCCAGTGCCGCCTTTTCTGCATCCAGCGCATCCTGTGGTATTACACGATTTTTCAGATAGAAATAATACAGACCGGCCGGAATAATGGTGATTCCTTTGAGTTTTCCCGGTCTCAACTCCATTGCCGCCATGAGGTAAGTGATAAGCTGCAAATTCTGTCCATCATAAATATCTTTTAAGGCCAGTGCTGTACTGCCTGTCTTGTAATCAATAACAAGCACATAGCCATTCACATCTCCGGACTCTCTCTGATGCTCCATAGTGTCTATGCGGTCTATCTTTCCCTGCAGCTCCATAGTAATACCATCTGCCAGCTGCCATGCTTCCGCATCCTGTCCCTTACCCGGACAGGTAAACTCCTTCTCAACGGCTGCTGTTTCAAAGGCACTGGAAACAGACAGCTTCATGAGCTGACTTATCGCTCTTTCCGCCGTCATTTCTATTCTGGAGAGAAGCCCCTTCATCTGCTCATCTCTCAGCAGTATTCGATTGTGGATATTCTGAGCCGCCTTTTCCGTCAGCTCCTTAGCCAGCTGGGTGCAGTCTGCATCCTTTAATTCAGATTTATTACGCTTCTTTATCTCCTCAGCAAACAGTTCCATTACACCGTGAAGAAGATTTCCCTTATCAACAGCCGCAAAGGAGAATTCATCTCGTTTACGAAGTCTGAGCCCTCTTTGAGCATAATATCTGAAGGGACAGCCGTAATAATTCTGTATCGACGACACACTGCCGCGCAGCTTTTTACCTGCACTATACAGCTCGCGAGCCAAGCCCCTGTCTATACCGACAGCTCCTGCCGACATTGTAAGCCCATCAATGACACAGTTTAGTAGGCTGTCACTTTTATCATTCTCTTCAAAATTCACTATCAGTTTATCAAAAACTATCGGCCAAATCAGGTCGTTACCCGTAAACTCGTTATTCCTATCTTCTCCATTATTGCTGTTCCTGCGCAGTTCTCGCATAGCTCCGGCCAACTTCACGGCAGCCTGTCGTTTATTTGCCAGCTGCCAGATATGCAGTCGCTCTTCTTCTCCTGGCACAGCAACAAGACCGGTATCACCAACGGTAAGCTTATTCTGCTTTACCGACGGCACTAGCCGCTCAAGTCTTTCAATTATCTGTGACGGCAGAAGCGCATTGCCCTCACCGTCAGCCAATGAATAGGAAACCCATAGATATTCCCTCATTCTGGTAAACCCGCGATACAGAGTATATCTTTCTTTGAGGCTCTCCTCCTCAATTCTTCCTCCGGGAAGCTTTATCTCCAGAAGCTCTTCAAGCTCATTTCTTTCCTCTCGGGAAATAAACAACGGTTCGGAAACGCCTTTAGGCATAATTCCGGCATTAACACCCAGTACATATACCGCTTTGATATTATCCATACTGTTGCCATCAAATGCCGCCACCGTAACATAATCCAGTCCGGGTGGAACCATACTGAAGGAAATGTGATTGATACCATCGACTATTATTCGGGAATAATTCTTTAGATTTGCTTTGTTGTCTTCCTCTAGTCGTTCACCGCCGATAGTTTTCGTCATCTCTTCCAATAGATTCAGGATTTGATTCCATATCAGCTGATGACGGCGAGCCTTTTCCGGGTCACCGCTTTCCTCTGCTTCTACGGCCCAATTATTTAATTTCTCGGGGACAGCCAAGTCTGTCAGGAAGCTATACAGACCGGCAGAAATATCTCCAACAGTGGACTTCTCATCCAGAACGACTTGCGACAGCTTTTTCAACGGCTCGACTACACGGCTTCGTATATCATTGATTATCCGCAGCTGCTCTTCTTCGCGGCTTTCTTCCTCTGCAGCCTCTTCCCCACGCTGATTTCTGTAATAAGGCCAAGGGCTATCGTCAAACCACTTCTTACCCTTGATACCGAACTCCACCACATAGTTTTCCAGAATGTCAATCTCGTCCTCCGAAGCAGGGAAGAAACCGGTTTTCAGCGCACGAAAGACACTCTCATATCTCCATCCATCTTTGCTGCCGGTAAATATTCCCAGAACAGAAACAATCAGCTCCGCCAACGGATGGTCTATCGCCGGTACTTTCCTGTCACAGTAGACTGGAATAGAGTAATCTGCCATTACCAACGGCAGCATAAAACCATAGTCATTCCAGTCACGAATGAGAACAGCTATATCCCGGTAGCTATAGCCTTCCTCGCGGCACAGTCTTCTGATATCCGCCGCCATCAATTCGATTTCCTGCCGGCGGTTTGCCGCCTCTACCAGCCTGATATTGCTGCATTCTTCTTCATTGAAGGATTTTTCCTGCACCTGAGTATTCAGCGAAAAAAGCTTCTCTTCTATTTCCGAAAGGACTTCAGCGGATACGCCTGCATATCTCGGTTTCTTTCCTTTCATCACGGTATTTTCTACTTTCCCGGCCGCAATTTTACAAATATTGCGGTAGGTATCACGCTGCCGCTGAAATATCGACAGTTCTCCGCTTTCCGCTTCCAGTCTGTCGATATTCAGAGTGACATGCAGCTTACAGCCGCGCTTATAAAGCGACTTGATTATCTCCAGCTCCAGCGGCTCAAAGAAAGCAAAACCATCTATCCAGATTTCCGCCCCTGCAAACATAAGGCTGTCAGGCACAAGAAAGAGGAGCTCTTTCATGAGCTCCTCCATATCACTGTATACTGTCTCTCCTGATTTCAGAGCTGCATCATAAGCAGTCTGAAGGATATCCATATCCTCCAGTTTCTGCCTCAGCTGCTCTCTGTTTTCAAATTTTTCTTTATGCTCTCTGTAGGCACTGACAACACCATAGCTTTTGAATTCGGCCACCAGAGACGACAGCTCTCCCACGAAGCCGCTCTGACGAACTGCTCCGCCAAAGCTGCAGAACTCGGCTTCTTTATCAAGAAGTATCTTTTTTATCATCAGGCGGCGACCCAGCTCGGAGACAGCCTGAGGCATTTCGCCTCCCGCTGTCTGTATCGTCTGCAGTGCCAGTCGGCGAAAACCTAGTACCTGAGCCCCTACAAAGCCAAATCCATTCTCGCCCCCCATCATTTCCGCCAGAGAGCACTCTACTCTATATGTATCGTGATCCGGAACGATTATAAACAGCGGCTTTGACAATGGTGCAGACTTCATTATTCTGACCATATCAGACAGGCAGCGATGTGTCTTACCGCTTCCTGCTCGGCCCATGATTATTTCGATACTGGTGTCAGCCATGATTTATCCTTCTTTCCGTCAGGCTATTTCAGCTTGACGATAGTAGCTCCGCTGCCGCCCTCATCCTCCCGGGCAAAGGCAAACTCTTCAACTGCTCGATGACCGGATAAATACTGGTGTATTCCCTGTCTAAGCTGCCCTGTTCCTTTTCCGTGAATAATGTTTATCTGTTTTAATCCGGCAAGCTGTGCATCATCAATGAACTTGTTTACCTCAGGAATCGCGTCGTCAACGAGATATCCTCTCAAATCCAGTTCAGTGCGTGCTGTCTTTACCTTGCTGAAATATATTCCGGCGTGTTTTGCATTTCCTTCGCCTTTTTCTTCTTTCGGTCCGGAAACGAAATTGCAATTACCGGCACTCACCTTAGTTCGCATACTGCCTATCTCTACAGTGAGTTCATCACCCTTGACCCGAACTACTGTAGCCTTCTGCCCCAAAAGAGGCACATAGACTGTCGCACCTACAACTATTCTCTCTACATCAACTTCTTCACTATATGCAGCTGAAGGCCTTGCCTCAATACCGGGCATATCTGCTGCTGCTTCTCTCAGTCGCTGGCGGGCTTCCTCGATTGCCTGCTGGCGCTTTTTTATGCCCTGATCATTATATTGCTCTTTGAGGTCTTTTATTATTTCAGTAGACTCACGCCGGGCTTTTCTGACGATGGCGGCACTTTCTTCCTTTGCCTTCCGGAGCAGGTTTTCCCGCTTGTCGGACAGCTCGGTTTCCAGCTTTCTTATGCGTTCTTCCTGCTCTCGGAGAGTCCGTTCCCGACTGCGAAGCTCCTCGTTTTTCTTCTCATAGAATCGCCGCTTGCTCTCCAGCTCGGATACGACCTCTTCAAACCTCGCATGCTCACCCTTAATAAAGGTACCGGCTCTCTCTACAATGTCCTTATTCAATCCCAGCCGTCTGCTGATAGCAAAGGCATTTGATGCACCGGGGATACCGATAAGGAGTCGATAGGTAGGCCGCAGGGTCTTGACATCAAATTCGACACAGGCATTTTCTACCCCTGCCGTCTTGTAAGCAAATGTTTTGAGCTCTGAATAGTGGGTAGTAGCAAGGATTGATGACCCTCTCGCCAGCAGTTCTTCAAGAATTGCCGTGGCCAAAGCAGCTCCCTCTGCGGGGTCTGTACCTGCCCCAAGCTCATCAAGCAGCACTAGGTCTTCGTGAGTCGCTTTCTTCAGGATGAAAACAATATGCTTCATGTGCGCCGAAAAAGTAGACAGGCTCTGCTCTATGCTCTGCTCATCACCGATATCGGCATATACTTCCCTGTATACACTCAATCTTGAACCAAGGTCAGCCGGAATAAACAGGCCGGACTGTGCCATGAGAGACAGAATGCCAAGCGTGTTCATCCCTACTGTCTTACCACCGGTATTCGGTCCGGTGACGAGAAGCAGTCGATAGTCATCACCCAGCCTGATATCAATAGGGACAGCTACCGCCCGGTCAATGAGCGGATGTCTTGCCTGACGAATATCAGTAAGTCCGTCATCATTCAGTTCCGGCTCCGTAGCTCCCATCTCACGAGCCAGCTTTGCGCAGGCAAAACTAAAGTCTATATAGGCCAGCGTGTTCAGGTTCTCTAGGATTATCTCGGCCTCTTTCGCCACTTCACGAGAAAGAGACGACAGGATTCTCTCTACCTCTCGCCTTTCTGCCAGTGTTAATTCTTTTATCTCGTTATTTCGTTCAACTACCGCCATCGGCTCAATGAAAAGCGTAGAGCCGGTGGAGGACTGGTCGTGAACTATACCCGGTATGCTTCGGCGATACTCGGCACGCACCGGCAAAACATAACGGTCGCCACGCATACTGACTATGTTTTCCCGGAAAACTTTCTGATTGTCCGGGTCATGCAATATTGCCTGAAGAACATCTTTTATTCGCTGTTCATTCGCAGTAATGCCCCGACGAATGCGCAGCAGGTCACTGCTGGCATCATCCCTGAGACTCCCATGCTCGTCGATTGTGTCATATAGATGACGAGTCAGATTGCCAAGTATCTCCAGACCATGTGCCCGCTCTCGAAGCGTATCGCAGTCTGTCAGCGGATCCAGCTCTCGGAAGAATACCTTCAGCTGCTTCGTGGCATCCAGGGTCTCGCGAATGGTCACGAAATCATCCAGCTCTAGTGTTGCCCCCAGCTTTGCCCGCTTTACTGCCGGCCGGAGGTCATGTATGCCACCCAGCGGCGGATTGACCACCGCCAGCACCCGCAGAGATTCTGCCGTTGACTCCAGCTTCTCTTTGGCTTCGTCAATACTCTCTGCCGGTGTCAGCTTCTCTGCCAGCTTCTTAGCTATGGACGAGCCGCACTGTGCCGCCAGCATCTCAGTTATTTTATTGTATTCCAGTATTTTCAGAATTGTCTTGTTCATGTCTATCTACTAGAAACGGCCTTTCAAAAATCCCATACTATCAAAATACCCTCAAAGTAGCTTTATAACTGTCTACTTTGAGGGCAGCTTGTCAAAAGAAAAATCCTATATATTGGTTTTACAGCATAGCTACCGCCTTGGTGAAAGCCTCTACTGACATATTGGCTCGCTTCGCTGCCTCGGCTAAAGTCAAAATACCATCCTGAACCAAAGAGTTCAGCGTTTTCATCATCCCTTTAGCCATAGCAACCTTTTCTCTCCTATTAATTTCCATCTCCAATGTCATATACTCTCGCCTCACTTCACATTGTATAGTATATCACTCACTACGACAAAGATAAAACTAATTTTGCATTTTCTCAAAAGTTGCCAATTTATCCCCGCGATTTACAGATTACGATGCAAGGTTTACAATGTATAATAGGCATGATTATACATCACAGAAAGACGATTGATACATCAAACGAGGATAAAACGCTATGAACATTGCACAACAGCAAAAAGCCGCCAAAGAATTTGCGGCAAAATGGGCAGGAAAAGGCTATGAGAAAGGAGATAGCCAAAAATTCTGGCTATCTCTGTTACTTGAAGTTTTTGGCATTGAGCACCCTGCCGAATACATATCCTTTGAGGACAAGGTAGCTCTTGACCACACCAGTTTCATTGACGGATTTATCCCGTCGACCAAAGTAATGATAGAGCAAAAGAGTCTGGGTAAAGATCTCCGCAAACCTATCAAGCAATCAGACGGCAGCTCCCTGACACCATTCCAGCAGGCAAAGCGGTACGCCGCCGAGCTTCCATATTCAAGCCGTCCCCGCTGGATTATCACCTGCAACTTTGCACAGTTCCTAATCTACGACATGGAGCAGCCCAACGGCGAACCGGAAGAAGTTCTCCTGAAAGATTTGGAAAAAGAATTTTATAGACTCAACTTCCTCATCAAGCAGCAGGACGAGCATATCAAAAAGGAACTGGAAGTCTCTATCAAAGCCGGTCAGCTTGTCGGCAAGCTCTACGACATACTTCGTGCCCAGTACGACTTGGCAACCGATGAAAAAGAGATAATGCGTAGTCTCAATGTGCTCTGCGTCCGTCTAGTTTTCTGTATGTACGCCGAAGACGCCGGCATTTTCGGACAGCGAAATATGTTCCGTGACTACATGCGAGCCTTCAAGCCGGAGCACGCCCGCCGAGCATTAAAAGACCTTTTTGAAATCTTAAATACACCGGTAAAAGACCGCGACCCCTACGCCGAAGAAATCCTTCTGGCCTTCCCTTATGTCAATGGCGGACTCTTTGCTGAAAGCAGTATCATTATTCCCCGCTTCACACAGGAAGTGGTTGACCTCATCATCAATGAAGCCGCCGACGGTTTCGACTGGTCTGGCATCTCCCCCACAATATTCGGTGCCGTCTTCGAGTCAACATTAAATCCGGAGACCCGCCGCAGTGGCGGTATGCACTACACCAGCATAGAGAATATCCACAAGGTAATCGACCCGCTCTTCCTAGACGACCTGAGAGAAGAATATGCCCGTGCCCTTGCCATAATGCAGCCGAAGCAGAGACAGGGAGCTTTGCAATCCCTACAGAAGAAACTTGGCTCTCTCACTTTCTTTGACCCGGCCTGTGGCTCCGGCAACTTCCTCACCGAGACCTATATTTCCCTGCGACGGATGGAAAATGAAATCATCATGCAACAGCAGAAAGGTGGTCAGCTTGCCTTTGGCTTCGATGATGAACACGACCCCATACAGGTAAAAATTAATCAATTTTACGGCATAGAGATAAATGACTTTGCCGTTACCGTCGCCAAGACTGCCCTCTGGATTGCTGAGTCACAGATGATGAAAGAAACAGAGACAATTCTTTCCAGTAACTTGGAATTTTTGCCTTTGACCACTAATGCCTTTATCCACGAGGGAAATGCCTTGCAGGTTGATTGGCAAAGCATTATCCCCTCCGACAAACTGAATTACATTATGGGCAATCCGCCTTTTATTGGCTTTTCTTTACAAAGCAAAGAGCAAAAGGCAGATATGCTGAGAATCTATGTTGACGAAAAGGGAAAACCATACAAAACCGCCGGGAAGATTGACTATGTTGCCGGTTGGTACTTCAAGGCTGCCGAGTATATGCAGGGTACCAACATACAAACTGCCTTTGTATCGACTAACAGCGTTACGCAGGGCGAACAAGTTGCCGCTGTTTGGTGTCCTATTTTCGATAGATTTAATTCTGTTATAAATTTTGCTTGGAGAACGTTCAAGTGGAATAGCGAAAGTAACGATATGGCGGCTGTTCATGTAGTCATTATCGGATTCGGTAAAAATAAATC
>JAZLHS010000195.1:0-25563 GCA_045616885.1 Selenomonadaceae bacterium
GCTTCTTCAGCCTCTTCGGCATTGTCCTGAGCCTCGTGCTTTGCGTCTACCTCTTCGGCAGCCTTTGCGGCGGCTTCGGCGGCAGCTTTTATCTTTTCCTTCATGCGGGCGAGAGTTTCCTTGATGGAGCTGCTGTCGATGGACTGAACCTGTTCCTTTACTTCGGAGACCTGTTCCTTGACTTCCTCCACCTTCTCCTGCACGGTCTCTTTTACTTCGTCGACCTTTTCCTGAACAGTTTCCTTGCCCAGAGCGACGGCGTTACCGATGCTGTCCTTTATGACCTTGGTGCTGTCGCTGACGGCATTGGAGATATTTTTCTTTATGTCGTCAAGGCTCATGACGGTGATTTTCGGCTTTGCTTCTTCCGGTTCCGGAGCAGTATCCGCCTCAGCCGGCTCTTGGACAGGCTCTTCCTCCGGTTCTTCGGCGGGAGCTATCTGCATGAACTTGGTGAGGAGAGGGTAGTTGGTTCGGAGATTGTCTTCCTCCAGACGGCAATAGGCAAAGAGGGAGTCCTCGATAGTAATGCGGTCATCTTCGGTGAGGACGCCGCTGTAGTTCTGCAGGATGTATTCAAATATCTGGAAGGCGTCGTTGACTCTGTTCTCCATGAGGCAGAGGCGGCCGAGGAGCATACGGGAGCCAAGGTGTCCCTTGTCATAGATGAAGGTGTTCTCGACCCATTTGCCGGCTCGCTCAAAGTCGCCGGTCATGAAGTAGCAGGTGGCCAGCTGGCAGCAGAGGTCAGCGTCGATTATCTTGTCGCCTACCAGTTCGGCGATGAGGTCTACGGCGTCGGCGTATTTGCCGTTGTCGATGAGCTTCGTGACTTCGGCTCGGCGCTCGGCGGCATTGGCGAGACGCTCGGCAGCCTGCTTCTTGGCCTGCTGGCGCAGGATTTTCTTTGCGGTGCTGGACATATTTATTCCTCCATTCACTGTGAAAGGGTGTTGATTTTTACGGATAAATTAAAATGAATCGATATACTTATACATTATAATTATAACGCCGTAGTTCTATGAATTGCAAAATAATTTTATTATCTATTTATATTAAATGAACCTCGTGAATAAAGTCTGACGAAAACCCGCTTTCGCTCGGTAATCAACACAGCGGTACTAGGCTCTGACCGCGCATGTTTTCTTGTCAATCGCCAAGTACCGGTGTTGATTAACGGTTTTCTTACAGACATATTCACGAGGTATTACATTAAGGAATAGACGGCTTCGCCGTCTATTGTTCCTCTGAAAGGAACCCAGGCATAACTGTCTGTAAAGAAACTGTTATGAACGCCGGTGCTTAGCGACCTGCGAGCAGACTTACGAAGCAGGAGCTTAGCACCGCTGCGTGAATAATCAAGTGAGAACGAGTTTCTGTCAGACAGTTATGCCGTACTATAAAGGGAAAACAAAAAATCCCGAACTTGTTAAAGTTCGGGATAAATCTTTTATTTTCCGAGGAGCTCTGCTACCTGCTCCGGGCTGGCGGGAACAGTCAGCCCGATGATAGCCATGAGCTGACGCATGACTGCTTCCGGGTCGCCGGTATTTTTTACGACATGGCGGGCGGTCTTCCAGAGGTCGAACTCGCCGTTGTTCTCCGCATACTCCAGATGGTACTTTATCTCATCGTTGTTGTGACCCAGCTGGAGCATCCGCTCGACGATGGCCACATAGTCACTCATGAGGTATATTGTCTCCAAACTGCTCTTCAGCAGGCTGGTGAGCTGCTTTATTTCCGAAGGGGTGAGGATGACGACGCTTACCTTGTGGGAACTGATGGATTCCAGTACATCGCTCTTCTTGACTCCTACATAGTTGCCCTTGTAGGTATCCTTGGCCACGAAGTCGGTCTTGAAGTAGTCAAGCTTCTCAATGGTATTGGCAATCGGCATCAGACCGTCCACCGGCTCGGTCTTGTCAGATTTTCCGGTGGTGTAGTAGGGGATATAGTGGATTCCCAGCTTTTGCAGTTCGCGGGCGAAGCGCGATTTGCCGGAGGCATGAGGACCTACCAGTGCGTATATCTTGTTTTCCATGATATGTCCTCCAATGCTTTTAGAACTCTAAGATATCCATTACATATTATAGATTAGCTAGAGATAGATGTCAATTTATTAAAGTTATGATTAGTGCGACTTTAGTCTCAAAAATTCTAATTTTAAGGTGCGGTTGGGTAAATAAAAAAACAGCTCCGAGCAATGCTCGAAGCTGGAGTTATCATTTGGTGACACCTATGGGATTCGAACCCATGAACCCGGCGTGAGAGGCCGGTGTCTTAACCACTTGACGAAGGTGCCGCAGGAAGTATATTACCACATGGAACGGAATAATGCAAGAAAAATTTTTTAAATCTGTAAAAATTTTCGACTGAGGGTCAGTGCGTGTTTTCCTTCGTCCGTACCATAGGACTATATAGCTTATCGGGGACAGTCTTTCCGGCGGCGAGCTCGGTCGTCATCCGATGAGCTTCCTCAGCGAGCAGGCTCATGTCGATGCCAACAGCGGCCTGAATCGTTCCCTTTGCGATTGCCTTGGCAGCGTCAGGCTCACTGCTTATACAGTAGGTAAGCGGAGCGGGAAGATTGTGCTTGGTGAGGGTCTCACCGGCAGTCAGAGCGAGGTCGAGCTGGGTGCCCACGACGGCGTCTATCTTCTGGCGGGGATGCTTTTTGATGAAGTCGCTCACCGCTGCTTCGGCACCGGTGACGGTGCCCTTGCTGTTTATGGTGGACAGCAGCTTCAAATCCGGACGGAAGAGCAGGCAGCTCTCGGAGAAGCCAAGCAGCTGCTGATGGGTAAAGAAGCTTTCCTGACCGGAGATGTAGAGGATATTCGCCTGCTGTGGGAGATTGTGGTGGAGATAGTTGCCCAGAGTGAAGCCCTCATCGTAAGGGTTTGTGCCCAGATAGGTGCGGCTGGCGCCGGTCACATCTGCATTGATGGCCAGTATCTTTGTCCCGGCGGCTCCGGCAGCAATGATAGCATCCTCATCCCGGGAGAAATCGCTTCCGGCGATGATGATGACTCGGCAGCCGTCATTGACGAGGTGTTCCAGCTGACGGGTCTGGACGGAGGCGTCGCCCTTCGTCGTCCGATAGAGTACCTCCATGGAGGCGTCCTTATCAAAATGGAAATTCAGGAGCTTTTGCAGAGTATCGCTGGCAGCCGTATCCTCAGAATAAGAGAGGATGCCTACCCTGACAGTGGTTGTCGGCTCGATGGATGAAACTAATCCGGCAATGAGGGCAACGACAGCCAGGAAAAAGGCGACGATGTAGCCGCCGGATACACGGCGGAGAAAGCGCAGAATACGATATGTACTCACATAGACCACCTCTCCTCTCGCCGCAGGTACTCAAGAGCATTCGTCTCGTTGAGGGGCTTGCTGAAGTAGTAGCCCTGAATGATATCGCAGTGGAGCTTCGACAGGATATCGTACTGATCTCTCGACTCTACGCCCTCGGCTACGACTTCCTTGCCCAGGAGATGAGCCAGCTCGATTATCATTCGGACGATGTCGGTGCCGTGGTTGGTGACGCCGATATTGTCAACGAAGGACTTGTCGACCTTCAGGGTGTCGAAGGGCAGCCTCAGGAGATAGGAGAGAGTCGAGTAGCGCACGCCGAAGTCGTCGAGGGCGATGCGGATGCCGCTCTCCCGGAGCTGGGATATTTTCTCGATAGCCTGCTCCAGAGAGGAAATGACTGCTGTCTCGGTTATCTCTATCTCGATTGCCTGATTGGGGATGCCGATTTCGGCAATGGTATTTCGTACTCCGTCAAGGAAATCCTCGGCGGCAAACTGACCGCCGCCTACATTGATGGCCACGGTGACATTGCTCCAGCCGGAATCATGCAGACGCTTGGCGAAGCGGCAGCCCTCCCGCATTACCCATTCGTCGATGGGCCCGATGAGACCGTTCTGCTCGGCCAGAGGGATGAACCGGTCGGGGCGAACCATGCCAAGTACCGGACTGTGCCAGCGGATGAGTGCCTCGAAGCTCTTTACCTTGCCGGTGACTACCGAGAGCTTCGGCTGATAGAGCAGGAGGAATTCGCCGTTGTTTATAGCCTGTCGCAGCTGCGCAGTGAGGGTCATGCGATCCCTGAGGACTTCCTTCATCTGCTCGTCGTAGAGGCACCAGCCGTTTTGGCTGTCGGTGCGGGCGGCGACGATAGCGTTGTCGGCATTCTGCAATAGCTCGGTGGGGTCGGTGCCGTGCTCCGGATAGAGCACGAAGCCCATAGTAGCCGACACATGGATGAGGATTGACTGGACTTCGGTGATGCGGTTGAGTGCTGTCTGAACAGTGTCGGCCAGCTCGGCCACCTTCTCCGGTGTAGCAGCGCCGGGGACAACGAAGCAGAAGCGTCCCTCGCCGAGATGAGCGATGACCGAGCCGGAGTGAGAGATAGCCTCTCTGACCAGTTCACCGGCTACGAGATGAATGAGCTGATTGCCGATATCGTAGCCGAAGGCATCGTTTATTTCATCGAGGTTGTTGATGTAGATTCGACCGATTATGCCTTGGCTGTTGTTGGCAATCTCCTTCCGGAGCCAGTCGGCGAGATAGGCGTCGTTGGGCAGCTCCGTGAGAGTGTCGTGATAGGCGATATATTCCAGCTTCTCAGCGGCCATGCGGCGGGCATCCTCAGCCAGACGGCGGCGGTCGATTTCGTCGCCAAGATCGCGGTTCAGGGTGGCCAGAGAATTGTTTGTCTCGGTGAGGGTAGAGTTGGCCGCGACCAGCTCGGCGGTACGCATCTCTACCGACTGACGCAGCTCGGCCTGAACGATTCGGAGATTTTTCTCCGTGTCATACTGGCGAGCGATGAGCTTCAGCAGGAGACGCCAGAGGACGAAGCCGCTGACCATGCAGACCAGAGCGAGAGCGACATAGTTGATGGCCCGGCGGTTGATATCCGCGAGAGCTACGGCCTTGGAGCGGCCGGTCACGACGATGAGCGGATAGCGGGTCAGTGCGGCGTAGCTGTAGATGTACGGCTCCTGATCCGTGTCGGCGGGGGCAATGAAGCTGCCGGAGGTGCCGGATTTCAGATTGGCAGATACCTGCGGATTGTGCAGGAGGCTGTCGATGAAATCCTGACTTCCCGTTCTGGTGGCACGGATAACGAGGTCACGGCCCAGCAGGAATATGCGCTGGGCATCCACAGCATGATCGCTCTGCTGATAGTAGTCGAAGAACTGATTGGGACTGATAGTAAAGATGATGCTGCCGGCGTAGGAACCGTCGGGGGCGTTCAGCCTGCGGCTGGCGGAGAATACCCAGCTCTTTGACCAGTCATCCCAGAGGGAGCGGCTGATATACAGATTGTCGCTGTCGACAGCTCTGTTTACGGCAAAATGGTCGGCATAGAGACCGGCGAACTGCTCGCTGCTGCCGGGGTAGCGGCCGGTTATCAGCCGGTCATTGGCGTCGGTGATATAGATGGTGTAGGGCAGAGCCCGCCACTTTGTCTTGTCTTCAAATAATTTATAGGAGTGCAACTCACCCTGTTCATAGCTGCGCTTAATGTACGAAGTGAATTCGTCGGCGAGGCTCAGATTGCGCTCGGCGTGCTCCCGATATACCTCGGCCTGAGACAAAGTTTCGCTGTAGCTCTGCTCCAGCGCCGTCTCTCGTCCTACATAAAGACTGTAGGCCAGCAGTGACCATGCCACCAATATCGGCACGATGCAGGCAAGAGTGACGACTTTGGTGAGATGGGAGAGATCACGGAAAGCAAAATAGTCTTCAAGGTGCGGCGGTGTCACCGGAGCCTGACTGTCGTCCGGCTGCTCGGCTGATTCGTCGGCGTCATCCGGCTCGATAGAGGTGGGCTCTTCTGTCGGAGTCTGTTCAGCCGTTTCATTGGGGCTGAGGTCGCGGCCATTGGCGTCGACATCAGTTGTTTTGTCTGTTTCTTCATCTGAAGCGGACAGCTCTGTTTCTCTCGCCGGTCGGTAGGGCTCCGGGATGGGAATATCTCGGGAAGTAGAGTGCGTGAAGATTCCGGCAGAAGGTCGTATGGGAGCTGCAGGCGCTGTTTTAGTATCGGACTGAGCCTCGGTTGTGTCGTTGTCCTTCGTCGTGTCTGCCGATTGAGCAGGCTCCGGAGCTTTATCTATAGTCGGGAGCGACAGACTGGGCAGCGGTATAGAAATATCTTCGATACTTGGACGACCGGGTGCATCCGGCTGTTGCTCGGCGTCAGAAGCCGGAACGGCAGTCGGCAGTATCGGGATGATGACGTCATTGTTTCCCCGGCCGCCGGACATGAGACTGGTGGCTTCGCCATAGTCGGATATGTCCTCAGAGTCCGGCACCGGTATCGGGTCGGATACTTCCAGCGTCTTTCCCTCGAAGCGGGCGACTTCCTCATCCCAGCTGGTGAATTCCGGCTGAGAGCCGGTGTGTTCTTCGCTGAACAGATTTTCATGGATATGGAAGGTGCCGGGGTCATAGGAGACCCAGCCCAGCTCTTCACTGTCATCCTGACAGGTATCCGACTGAGACTCGACCAGAGGATTTTTATCTGCAGACACACCAATATCCTCCGCCAGATAGGCTACGCCGTCCGGGGAGGTGAGGGAAGCGGATGTGTGGTTGTCAGGAATGCTCGGTATCTGCAGTGGATTGTCGCTGTCATCACCGGCAAATAGTGCCAGGAGCTTTTCACCGTCGGAGAGAGGCTTGTCGCTGTCAGATGATTGACTCTTATCAGCGGATTCCAGCAGTGAAGACCAATCTTTCTCTTCTGCCATAGAGATTTCCTCTTGAATAGTTAGACCACTCCGCATATAAGTGTATCATATAAGACGATAAAAATAAAGACGATGACGATAAAAAAGGGACTGTGAAAATGATTGCTCATTTTCACAGTCCCTTGAAGTTTCTTTGAGATATTGAGGATTACTTCAGCTGGAAGCGATCGATGTCGCGCTGGAGTTCCTGAGCCAGCTTGGCCAGACCGTCGGAAGCGGAAGCGATCTCCTGAGCGGAGGCGGACTGCTCTTCGGTAGCGGCGCTGACTGCGTTCATCTGATCAGCTACTTCCTTGCCCTGCTCGTCGATGGACTCGATGTTGCGAGTTACATCACCGGTATCGCCGGCAACCATCTCGACGGAGCGCTGCATTTCCTGTACCTGATCGGATACGCCGGTAGCAAGCTCGGTAATCTGAGTGAACATTTCCTTGAGGCTCTCGACGGAGTGAGCGCCTTCGATAACAGCGTTGCGACCCTGCTGCATGGATTCAACAGCGTGGTTGGTATCCTGCTGGATAGCGCCGATGAGGTCGGCAATCTTCTGAGCAGCTTCCTGAGACTGTTCAGCCAGCTTGCGGACTTCTTCTGCTACTACTGCGAAGCCGCGGCCATGCTCACCGGCACGGGCAGCCTCGATAGCGGCGTTGAGTGCGAGGAGGTTGGTCTGACCGGCGATGCCGCTGATGGTATCGACGATCATGCCGATTTCCTGAGAACGCTCGCCCAGCTTGTCGACGATGAGAGCGGACTCGGATACGGTCTGCTCAACGGACTTAATCTGAGCAACAGCCTCGCCGATAGCGGCGGAGCCGGAAGCAGCCTGGAGAGCTGCACCGGAAGCATTGGCAGCAACATTCTGTGCCTCAGCGGAAATACCGGATACGGAATTGCTGATACGCTCGACAGCCTGAGTACCGGTCTGTACAGCATCGGACTGCTTCTCTACAGCTTCGGCGGCGTCGGTTACGTTCTGAGCAACCTGGGTAGCAGCCTGAGCGGACTGGAGAGAGCTGTTGGTGAGGGTTTCGGAAGCGTTGGTGATTTCGGAAGCGGACTCGGCGACCTTGGTGAGGACACCGGCGAGAACGCCGCGCATCTCGACGACGGCACGCTCTACATCACCGAGCTCATCGGTACGGGTGCAGACATGACCATCATCGCGGAGGTCACGCTTTGCGACAGCGGCGCAGATGGACTCGATGTGAGTGAGAGCACTGTCGATATCCTTGCTGATGAGGATGCAGAGAGCGGCGAGAAGAAGTGCACAGATAACGGTGGAAATGATAAGGGTAGTAGTGGAGGAAGCTTCGAGAGCGGCATTTTCAGCGCGGTCCTTAGCAATATCCTCTTCAACGCCCTTGAGGATAGCAGCCAGATCATTGCGGAGCTTTACGGTAGCATCACGGGCACCGGCATTGTAGTCGGCGAGGGCTTCCTTGCTCTGGAGCTTTACAGCCTTGCCCATAGCGCTGTCGAGGGTAGTCTTGAACTTCTGAACGTTAGCCTTGGTGGCAGCGGCTTTGCCTTTTACGGAGTCGAAGTGGTCAATCATCGGCTCAAGAGCCTGCCATTCTTTTTCGAGCTCAGCCATCTTGCTGACGTAGGTTTTGTTTACCTCGGCAGCACGGCTGGGATCAGCTACGGCCTGATAGAAGCGAACCTGAGCAACGCGCATTGCCTCGATGCTCTTGGTCAGATGATTCAGGGCATTTACATTGACGGTTTCCATGTCACTAAGGGAATCACCAATCTTGCCCATACTGTTGTAGCCCACGAAGCTGTTTACCAGAATTCCGATAATACCGATTATCGAAATCAGGGCTAGCTTGAGAGACACCTTTAAGTTACTCATACATATCAACCTCCATTTTTTTAGAGTTTTTTTCTAAATACATTATACATATAAAACAGTCACAGGTCTAGTAAAGGAAATGAGACCAAAGTCCCCTTTGGTCTCATTTATCAGTAAATATTTATTATTTCCCGCATTTGCCATAAGCATTAAAAATCTCTAAATGCTTAATGTTTATTATGCGAGGGTATTAGAACTTAAATTTATCAATTTCCTGATGGAGTTCCTGAGCAAGTCTGGAGAGACTGTCGGAGGCAGAAGCAATCTCCTCGGCGGAGGCGGACTGCTCTTCGGTAGCAGCACTGACGCTGTTCATCTCGTCGGCGACGGTGCGTCCCTGTGCATCGATGGCATCGATATTGCCGGTGACATCCTTCGTCTCGTCGGCGACGATGTTCACGGCGCTTTCCATGGAGGCAACCTGCTGGGAGACCTGATCAATGAGACCGGCGATGCGGTCGAACATCTCCTTCAGTCCTTCGACGGAGCGGGCACCATCGGCTACGGCGTTGCGGCCTGCCTGCATGGAGCTGACGGCGTGATCGGTATCCTGCTGGATGGCTCCGATGAGTTCGGATATCTTCTGAGCAGCTTCCTGAGACTGCTCGGCCAGCTTGCGGACTTCTTCGGCTACTACTGCGAAGCCGCGGCCATGCTCACCGGCACGGGCAGCCTCGATAGCAGCGTTGAGGGCAAGGAGGTTGGTCTGACCGGCAATGCCGCTGATGGTATCGACAATCATGCCGATTTCCTGAGAGCGGGAGCCCAGCTTGTCGACGATGGCGGCAGAGTCGGATACGGTCTGCTCGACGGATTTAATCTGTTTTACAGCCGCGCCGATGGCATCGGAGCCCTGAGTAGCATTATCGGCAGCAGCTGCGGCGTGCTGAGCGACTGCGATGGCCTGACTGTGGATGCCGTTTACGGAATCGGAGATAGTGACGACAGACTGAGAACCCATCTGAGTAGCAGAGGACTGCTTCTCTACGGCGCTGGCTGCCTCGGTGACGGACTGAGCAACCTGAGTGGCAGCCTGAGCGGACTGCATGGAGCTGGCGGTGAGTTCCTCGCTGGCAGCGGCAATCTGCTCGGAGGAGTTGCTTACCTTCTTCATCAGGTGGGCGAGAGTTTCTTGAACTTCGAAGATTTCCCGCTCCAGCGCACCGAGCTCGTCGCCGTTCCGGCTGGGCTCGCCAATGCGGCGGAAGTCTCCTGCCTTCAGGCGGTCGCAGACAGCGGTCATGCTGCCGATAGCGGAAGAAATATTGCTGATGATGAACCAGGCGACAATCAGGAGAATGGCAAGACAGCCCACAGCGACACCGACCATCATAGTGATTGCCTTTTTATTTGCTTCCTTATTATCTTTGCTCATCTGCTCGGCATCTTCGGCGATCTTCTTGATGATATTGTTGATGGGGCCGGAGAGAGCGAGGGTCTTGTCACGGAGCTTCTGTTCGCGAAGATATGCGCGAGCCTCTACGTTCTTACCCTTTTGGCAGAGCTCCATTGCGCCGAGGATTGTTGCTTTGAAGGCAGGGTATGCCTTGTCGATGGCGGCAACATCATCCTTGATGGAAGGATATGCATCGACCTTGGCCTTTACGGAGTTGATGTTTTTCTCGAAGCTGTTGGTGAGGTAGTCTTTGATCTGATCGGGATACATGGTTGTGCGTTCCGGCTCGTAGTAGGCCATCTGGACGACGCGGAGGTACGGCATTCGGATTCCCAGCATGGCAGTGCCCATTTCTGCGGTAGCCGTCAGGTCGTTCTTGTACATATCTTCCATCTTCTCATCGGCATCATTCAGGTATGTGTAGCCGGTGACACCAAGGATTGCCATGCCGATAACGCCCACCAGCACGATGAAGGCAATCTTGACTTTTACACTTAGATCTTTCAAGAAAAACTCCCCCTTTATAATAAGGAAATAATTGAAGATTTTTTGGATGCGTTCAACCGCACATCCTAAATAATAATAAATTATACTACCATTACTGTAGTAGTTCAACAGAAAATGTTGATTTTTATAGAATTTGTTCAAGCTCTAAATTGGGCAGAGGGCAGGCTTTTGGTGCTTTTCATTTCTGATGTTATCTTATATAATAGTCTTAGTAAAAATTTGTCGGGATAGAAGCCCGGACAATTAATAATGAGGGGGAAATAAAAGATGAAACTGCGCGGATTAGCCAAGCTGATTGCCGTGGGCATGACGGCAATGATGATTGCCGGCTGCGGCGGCGGAGAGAAAAAAGCCGACAACGCGGCAAAGGATGCAGCGCCGAAGGCCGCCTACACGACCCTTGCACCGGAGAAGACCGATGACTTGGTGCCGAAGGCACAGAAGGAAGGCAAGCTGGTAGTATATTCCATCACCAGCCGCGTCTCCAAGGCAGCTGCCGGATTTGAAAAGAAGTACGGCATCAAGGTCGAAGCATCGAACCTGAAGGACTTCGAGCTCATCGACAAGATTTCTACCGAAGCCCGGGCGAAGGCAGAGGGCGCCGATCTGGTCATCTGTCAGGACAGCGGCCGCGTCTGGGGTGAGCTGCTGAGCGCCGGTCATCTGGTGAACTATGTTCCGGCGGCGCTGGTAGACAAGATGCCGAAGGAAAACAAGGAGCCAATGGTCTTCGCTTACATGAACAAGGTTCTCGTCTACAACAACGAGACCTTCACCGCGGCTCCCATAAAAAATATCTGGGAGCTGACCGAGCCCGAGTGGAAGGGTAAGTTCTTCTTCAAGAGCCCCATGCAGGAAGGTATCAACGCTGACTTCCTGACCATGCTGACGAAGCCGGAGAATGCTGAGAAGCTGGCCAAGGCATACGAGGAGCGCTACAAGAAGAAGCTGGAGACTAAAGAGAAGAACGCCGGCTACGAGTGGATAAAGCTGGCATTCCAGAACGGTATCATGATGGGCTCCAGCGATACCTCCATGATGGAAGCACTGGGTATCCGCGGTCAGGGCACCAAGGCTATCGGCCTCCTGAACTATTCCAAGATTCGCTATGCCGAGAAGAAGAATCTGGCTGTCGGCACTCTGGATCAGGTATCTCCCTGGTGCGGCTTCTACTATCCCGAGTATGTCCTCCTGACTGCCAATGCCAAGCACAGCGCTGCCGCCAAGCTCTTTGTTGAGTATCTGCTCTCCGAGGAAGGCTTCAAGCCGTGGGCAAGCGACATGGGCACCTACTCCGGAAACCCGGCGCTGAAGGAAGCAAAGGGTGACAAGCCGCTGACCGATTGGGCCAAGATTCTCGTCCGCGATGACCCGCAGTTCATCTTCGAGCATCGTGCTGAGGTCGAGGAATTCATCAGCAAGTTTATCTGATTTCCTTTCTTGATTAAAAAGTGAAGCTGTTGCACAAGCCAAAAAACTAAAGCCTCCCCTACAGGGGAGGTGCCTGGATGGCGGAGGGGTAAATGTTAATTCGTAAGCATGTTACCCCCCACCTTCGGTGACAGCCCCCTGCGTGGGGACCTTTAGGGGCTTTGCAGCAGCTTTTTTTGAAGGAGATGTTTTTCGCTTGAGTTTCTGGCAGCGGACAAAACATTTTTGCAGTAAACCGCACAATCTTATCCTAGCGACACTTTTCGTAGTGCTGCTGGTGCTGACCTTCCTGCCGCTGATATCTATCGTGATGGACACGATGACGGTGCATACCTCTGAGGTAATGCGCATCCGCGGCTCCCATGTGGGGGATTTCACCGAATACCATTGGCGCAAGGTGCTGATGGACGGCGAAAACAGTATGAACATTTTTTACAAGCCCCTGTGGAACACGACGCTGATTTCCTTTGCCACCTGCTTCATCGCCATCAGCTTCGGCGGACTGATGGCATGGCTGGTGACGCGCACCAATATCAAGTACAAGCCGTTTCTCTCGGCGGTCTTCGTCCTGCCCTATATCATGCCATCGTGGACGCTGGCGCTGGCTTGGCTGAATTTCTTCCGCAATTCGCTGGTGGGCGGTGTGCCGGGACTGTTTACGGTGCTGACCGGCATTCAGACGCCGAACTGGTTCGCCTACGGATTCTTTCCTATATCGGTGGTGCAGGGTCTCCACTATGCGCCCTTTGCCTATATCCTCATCGGCGGCATCCTGAAAAATATGGATGCGAACCTTGAGGAGGCAGCGCTGCTGCTGAAGGCATCCCGTTGGGATATCATGCGGCGTATCACTCTGCCGATGGTGAAGCCGGCCATCCTCTCCACCTTTCTGCTTGCCTTCTCCAGCTCTATGAGCGCCTTTGCCGTGCCGGCTTTTCTTGGTTCGCCGGTGCGCTATCAGGTACTGACTACACAGCTTTACCGCACGCTGCAGGGACTTAATCCCGGCTACGGATATCTGATGGCTCTCATCCTCATCCTGATAGGCGTCTTTATCATGCTCATCAATCAGTGGGTGTTGTCCGGCCGCAAGTCTTACACCACCATTACCGGCAAGAGCTCTCAGATATCGCTGGTGAATCTGCGTGGCTTCCGGACGCCGCTCTCTATTTTCTTCTCCGTGCTGCTCACCTGCGTGGCTATCCTGCCGCTTATTACCTTCGCCATTGAATCATTCATCGTGGAGCCGGGCAACTACGCGCTGAGCAATTTCAGCACTCTCTTCTGGCTGGGTGAAGGACAGGTGGACGTGGCCAACGGCGAGCCGGGTATTCTCCGCAACTCTCATGTCTTTGCGACTCTCTACAACAGCGTTCTACTGTCCCTCATCGTGGCTCTCCTGACCGGTACCATCGGCATTCTGGCCGGCTATGCCATCGTGCGCCGCAAGGGAACATGGCTGGCAGAGACGGTCAATCATCTGACCTTCTTCCCTTATCTCATCCCCAGCATGGCGTTGGGCGCAATATACCTCTCCATTTCGGTAGTGCCTCACGGGCCGATTCCGGCGCTGTACGGTACCTTTGCCATTCTCGCCCTCATCGGCGTGGTGAAATACCTTCCCTTTGCCTCCAAGTCCGGCATCAATTCCATGCTGCAGCTGGGCAACGAGATAGAGGAGGCGGCGCTCATCATGGGCATCCCCTGGTGGAAGCGCATGGTGCGAATCATTGTGCCGATTCAGAAGACCAGCTTCCTGTCCGGATATCTCCTGCCGTACATCTCCTGTATGCGCGAGCTGTCCCTCTTTATTCTGCTGATCTCACCGGCTACGGGTGTCCTGACTACTCTCCTCTTCCAGTACAACGAGAAGGGCTGGAATCAGTACGCCAACGCCATCAATCTTCTCATCGTAGCGGTGGTGCTGCTGTCGAATTACATCATCAACAAGCTCACAGGAGCTTCCATAGATAAAGGAATTGGGTGAGAAAATGCCGGAAATCATCTTAAAGAATGTCACGAAAAGCTTCGGCGGCTCAACTGCCGTAGAAAATCTTAATCTGAATATCCCCGACCGCAGCTTCATTACCCTGCTGGGGCCCTCCGGCTGCGGCAAGACTACGACCCTTCGCATGATTGCCGGTCTGGAGTCTCCTACCTCCGGCGAGATAACTATCGGCGGCAAGGTGGTCTACTCATCGGAACAGGGTATTGATGTGCCCCCAGACCAGCGCGATGTTGGATTCCTTTTTCAGAACTACGCTCTGTGGCCGCACATGACGGTGTATGAGAATATCACCTTCGGTCTGGAAAATTTGAAATGGGACAAGGCAAAGCAGAAGGCTCGCGCCGAGGAGCTGATGGCAATGCTGAAGATTGCCGAGTATGGCGACCGCTATCCATCGGAGCTGTCAGGCGGACAGCAGCAGCGCGTCGCAATAGCTCGCACGCTGGCCACCGGCCCGAAAACCCTCTTCATGGATGAACCTCTGTCGAATCTGGACGCAAAGCTCCGCATGGAGATGCGTACCGAGCTGAAACGCCTGCACCGGGAGACCGACTCCACCTTCGTCTATGTCACCCATGACCAGCTGGAGGCCATGACCCTCTCCACGCGGATATCGCTGATGCGTGAGGGAAAGCTGCAGCAGTACGCTCCGCCTCTCGAGGTCTACAACAGTCCGGCCAATGCCTTTGCCGCAGACTTCATCGGCAGTCCGAATATCAATCTCGTCCCGGCAGTCATGGAAGCAGACGGCAGGCTGAATGCCGGCGGCACTATGCTCCGCTTTGAAGCTGCCGGTGATATGCCGGCAGTCGGCAGCGCCCTGACGCTGGGCATCCGTCCGGAGAATATTCTGCTCAGCGACAGCGAAGGAATACCGGCGACTGTAGCGGCAACGCTGCCGTCCGGTATGGAGACCATCGTGCGCGTCAGTCTGGGCAGCACCGAGCTGACGGCTGTCGTCTTCGGCACCATCGACTTCAACATCGGGCAGGAGGTATACCTCGGCTTCAAGACGGACAAGCACATCCTCTTTGACGCCGCCTCCGGAAACAATCTCGTGCACGGCGCCCTGCGGGTGTAAGACCGCCTTGCTTGCATATTTATGACCTGACAGCAAATTTTCTTCTTTTACATCTTGCTTTTTTTCTTACCTGATGATAAACTGTCATGGTGTCGAAACAGGCTCGAATTATTTGAAAAGATTTTTTCGTGCCTTCCCTGCTCCGCCAAAATCAATAATGACGGGGCCAAAGTCCAAAGAGGAGGTGATTTCGTGAGAAAGTACGAAGTCATGTTCATCGTTCGCCCGATGGAGGAAGAGGCTACCAACCAGGTAATCGATAAGTTCCTCAAGCTCATCGAGAAGAATGGCGGTACGGTGGACAAGGAGGATCGCTGGGGCAAGCGTCAGCTGGCCTATGAGATCAAAGACTGCACCGAAGGCTACTATGACCTTCTGTATGTCACTGCTGAGCCGGCTTGCATGGATGAAGCTGATCGCGTATTCAAGATTACCGATGGCGTCCTCAAGCACATGATCGTTCGCTCCGAGGGTCCGGCTGTTGAAGCTGAGGCTGCCGAAGCACCGGCTGCTGAATAATCTGAGATTGTCAGCGGTAATGCGGAGAACTCCGCAAAAGTAATTTAAGATTTGTCTTCGCATTTCCATTGTCGGAGGATAAGGCAATGAATAAAGTTATTCTGATGGGTCGCCTCACTCGTGACCCGGAGGTTCGCACCACCCAGAGCGGCCGCATGGTTGCTCGTCTCGGTCTCGCCGTTGACCGTCCCGGCGCTCGTCGTCAGGATGCTCAGCCCGGTCAGCAGACTGCAGACTTCATCAATTTGGTGATGTGGGAGAAGAGTGCGGATTTGGCTCAGCGCTACTTGACCAAAGGCTCACAGATTCTGGTAGAGGGTCGCCTCTCCGTCAGAAGCTATGATGACCAGCAGGGTCAGAAGCGCACCGCTACCGAGGTAGTGGTAGAGCGCTTTGAGTTCGCAGGCTCCCGTCCTCAGGGCGGCGGTCAGAGCTCTAGCTACGGAGCCCAGTCTAGCTATGGCCAGTCCGGCGGCTACAGCCAGCCGACAGCTCCTGCCTTCGGTCCTGCCGACGACGAGGAAGTGCCGTTTTGAGGAGGAATAAACCATGATCAAGCGCGATCGTGGCCGTCGTCCCCGTCGTAAGGTCTGCAGCTTCTGCGTAGACCATGTCGAGGATATCGACTACAAGGATATCGGCAAGCTCCGTCGCTACATCACTGAGCGCGGCAAGATTCTGCCCCATCGCATCAGCGGCAACTGCGCAAAGCATCAGCGTCAGGTTACCCGCGCCATCAAGCGTGCTCGTAACATCGCTCTTCTGCCCTTCTGCGAGAACTAAGAAATTAAAGACCGTCCTTTCGGGGACGGTCTTTTTATAGGGAAAACTAAGGAGAAATTCCTACGAGCAGATTTATAAATACCGTACTTCATCACAGTCCGGATATATCCTTCGGTCGGCGCGGCTTCCATCGCCGGCTCTTTACGGAAGGAATCATGATTGGCGCTTTCGCCGGACTGGTGGTCTCAGCCTTTCGCTATCTCCTGGAGCTGCCGGAGGTTTTCCGGCCGGCGCTCATTGAGCTGTTGCAGGAGTCATATCTGAATTTGACAATATACGGTGCAGTGCTGTTTCTGGCAGCCCTGATACTGTGGAAAATAGTAGCCATCGAGCCGCTGACCTCCGGCTCCGGTATTCCGCAGCTGAAAGGTGAGCTGGCGGGAGATATTTCTATGCACTGGCTGCGCGTGCTGGTTCTGAAATTCATCGGCGGCGTCATCGCCATCGGCTGCGGCCTCTCCCTCGGCCGCGAGGGCCCCAGCGTCCAGCTGGGCGGCTGTGCCGGCAAGGGCATCAGCTCACTGGAGCATCGTCCTCAGGTGGAGCAGCGATTTTTGCTGATGGCCGGCTCCGGGGCCGGTCTGGCGGCAGCCTTCAATGCACCGCTGGCCGGTGTGGTCTTCTGTCTTGAGGAGCTGAGTCACAGCTTCTCGCCCACGGTACTGATGGGCACCATCGCTGCCTCCGTCACCGCGACTGTTACCTCGCGAATCTTCTTCGGCGCCTCGCCGGTCTTTCATATACCGCCCTTGCCGATATTCTCCGTTGTGCCGTCATTGAGTCTTCTCGGTGAGTATGTGCTGTTTGCTCTGCTGGGCGTCTTTGTCGGCTGTCTGGCGAAGCTCTTCACCCCGGCACTCACCGGCTCGCTTGATTGGTACGGGAAGAATCTCGCCCCCGAGTGGCGGCCGGTAGGCCCCCTCTTCATGGCGGGAGCGCTCCTCTTCATCATGCCGGAGATTCTCGGCGGCGGTGCCGGTCTGGTAGACAGGCTGGCGGCAGCTGACTTCACGGCGGTCACGCCTGTCTGGCTCCTGATGCTGGGCGGACTCTTCTTCGCCAAGTTCTTCTTCACAGTCATCTGCTTCGGCTCCGGCGTGCCGGGCGGTATCTTCCTGCCGATGCTCGTGCTGGGCGCAGTAGGCGGCTCCTTTTTCGCTGCCGCAGCGGGACTTCTGGGCGTCATGCCAGATATTGCCGCACTGGGCGGCAATGCCGGTATCTGGGATGCCGCGCTCGACAGCAGCTCCGTCGGCTCCTATGCCACCGCCTTCATCGTCTTTGGTATGGCCGGCTACTTTGCCGCCGTCGTCAAGGCTCCGGTCACCGGCAGTATCCTCATCATGGAGATGACCGGATCTTATTCAGCATTGCTGCCGCTTATCACCGTGGCTATGGCCGCCTATGTCACCGCTGACTCTCTCGGAGTCGAGCCGGTGTACGATGTCCTGCTGGAGCGTACCCGCAGGATTAAGCGGGCGCTGGATGACAAAATGAGACGGTGAAATTGTTTTTCCTTAATGTAATTCCCCGTGAATAAGGTCTGTAAGAAAACCGTTTATTCACGCCGGTACTTAGTGACCTGCGAAAAGGCATTTGAAGCAGGAACTTAGTACCGCTGCGTGAATAACCGAGCGAAAGCGTGTTTTCGCCAGACTTTATTCACGGGGTAAGTTTTATATTGTACAGATAAAATCTCTATGTATGTGTTTTAATGATTTTCAAAGAATATCGTTGTATGCTACAATTAAGACAAATGAGCCGTTCATCGAAAGGAGCGATTACTATGGGGAGATTGTCCCGACGTCTTATTATGCTTTTGGCGGCGTGCCTGATGGCATTGTCCTTCGCAGCATCACCGGCACTGGCAAAAAATCAGGATATATGGGCCGACACCGGCTACAATTTTTCTACCGTCAAGTCACTCTACTTCGATGATGTGACCTACGATATCTCCGCTGATTTCGATGACGATATTCTTGAGAAAAAGATGAGTGACTTCCTCCGGCTGACCGCAGAGAAGACCGAGCTGCGTATCATCCCGAAGGGTGAGCCGCATCCCACCGGCCTTGTTTTCAAGGTAAATGTCGAGAAGTGGGCCAGCTCCAAGCAGTATCATCCGCCTTATACTACCTGGGAATCAAGAAGCGAATCCTACTATTGGTATGACAGACACGGCAACCGTCATCGCGAGGTTCGTACCATACAGGTGCCGGTAGAGCATCCCGGCTATAACACATACTTCTCCACCGTCCGGGTTCGTTACGACGGCTACACCCCGGAGGGCAAGCTGGTTTATTCCCATCGCGAGGAGCGGACAAGGGACGAGGCCGACGACCACTACAAAATGTTCGAGCGTATCAGCAAGGAGTTCCTTTCCAAGCTGATGAAGCAGATAAAAAAGGCATAATACGAAAAGATGGACAGCTGCAAAGTGCCAGCTGTCTATCTTTTCGAATAAAAAATCGTGCATTGTTAAGACAATGCACGATTTTTGCTTGCTATTAAGTTCTGCTGATTAGTTGTTTTTGCCGTTGCCGTCTTCGCTCTGAGAATTGCCGTCAGAGGAGCCGCTCTCGGCAGGAGCAGCGACTGTATCGGAGCCGCTTGCGGCATCAGAGCCGGAAGCAACGTCCATACTGGCTGCTGTATCGGAGGAAGCGACCGGCGCAGGAGCTGCAGCATCGCTGTTCAGCTTGTTCTGCGTGTCAGTCTGTTCGGTTGCCAATGCAGTGTTGTTGTTGATGACTTCCTTTACATAGGCTTCCTTCTGAGCGGGAGTTGTATCTTTGTTTTCAATGACGGCCTTAATGATGCTGGCGGCCTTTTCCGCGGACTGGTCGGTCTGCTGAGCTACATATTTGCCGAAGTTTTCTGTGGAAGGCTTTTCTTTCAGAACCTCCTCAGCGGCTTTGTCAGGCTCAATGGGAGTCGGTGCTGGAGTAGGAGCAGGTTCCGGGGCAGGAGCAGGCTCCGGGCTATTTATAACGGTTCCACCGCCGGCATTTATCCCATCAGCATTTATAATCATATTGGACTGAATTTTGCCGGACTTATCAATAACAGCATAGCCTACAGCCAACGGAGTATTCTTTCCGTCGTTCTGCTGCCCGCTGAGCGTAACATCCTCGCCCATAGTAATGGTATTGGTGTTGTAAACTTTCGCGTTTTTGATTATGCTATCTACACGATCGTCTTCCGAATCAACAATGTTCGATGAAGCTAAAAGGAAAACTTCATCCTTAGACTTTATCGATGTCTTGCCATCCAGTTCAATCTTGCCACCCCAGACGACAACATCACCGTTTGAGATTAGCTCAGAGTCATTGATTGTAACGGAATTAGCGGAAGTGGCATTGACGATAGTCTGTTCTTTTGTATCAGAATCTTCATACCTGGAGGCACTGGTAATTTCTATTTCATGTCCATCGAAGGTATTGATTGTGGAGTTATTAATCTCTACTTTTCCGCCGAATATAGTAATGTTAGGTTCATTGTAGACGGAGTTGTTAGTCTTAAGTACAGACCCTGTTATAGCAATGTTATTCTTGTCAGTGGCAGTGGCCACGGTATCAAAATCTGTTTCTTTCACGCTGTTGACAGCAAAAACTCGAACATCCTCGGGTGAGTTTCCCAAAATGGCAGAGTCCTTGATTTCGATACTTCCACCGATAACAGATACTTCATCTGTGCTATCAACATGGGCGTTGTTCATCGTGATTTTATTACCGTCAGAGGCATTGACTATGAGGTTGGACTCATCGCCGGTAATACTGCCAGCGGCAACGACCGTGACAGGCTCGGCACCTTCTGAAATGAGCCAGGTACCATCGAGTGCTACTTTTCCACCAGCCACAAGGACTTCACTGGCATCAATATCTGCCGTTCCAATGGTAACTGTGTTACCGGTCTCAGCTTCGACCTTTGAGACTCTGATAGCACCATCATCTTCAGGGAATGTCAGTGTGGCGTCTTTGGCTGCTATTGCAGAAGCCATAGAGTCAAGTGATTTAATAACAACATCATCAGCAATCTCTATTACATTGCCGATCAGGTGGAGTTCACCACCAGTCGCTATGAGCTGGGAGCCCTTTCCAATGGTGATTTTTCCTGAGCCGGTTTTTAGTGTCAGTGTGTTGTTTGTAAGCAGCTGTTCAAAGTCTGTGATTCCGGTCGGGTTTTTTCCTAAATCAAGAGTAGACAAAATCATCTGGTCTGCGTTGATTTGGGAGTTTGCACCGGTAATAATACCGTTAGGATTAACCAGCATGAATAGGCTTTCACCACTGCCATTTGCGTTCAAGATACCAAGAAGCTGCGATTCATTGCCACCGGTGACATAGTTTACCATGGCATTATCGCCAAGATTAATGTTTACAATTTCGCCAGCAGCAACGCTGAAATCGGACCAGGTAACAAGACTGTCAGCATTGACCGTCATATTTGCAGTATTAAGACCGGCAACGTCACCTACAACAACTTCACCGCCGGTCGGCATAGCCAGAGCTGCCGGGGAGGCAATGGTCAGAGCCAGCAGATGTGCCATGAGGCACTTTTTCAAATTCTTAAATTTCATTAGTATTCACCTCTTAGAAGCTATAGGATACACTCAAAGACCAGGGCAGATAGTTGTTGCTCATGTTTACCTTGCCTTTTTTGAGAACCTTTGCATAGTTAAGATTTACGGAGAGACCATCCTTCTCGAAGAAGCGGTAGCCTATACCAAAGGAGGCGAGATGGCGGCTGCTCTCGGCAATGTTGTAGTGATTGTTGGACAGAGCACCGGCATCGAGGAAGAGAAGGAAGCGCTGATTGGGCATGCACTTCAGCTGCGGTGCGTATATCTCGAGGCTGCCGACGATTCCCTTATCGCCGCTGGCAACGCGCTCCTTGAAGCCGCGGATGCTGTTGGCTCCGCCGGCACCAAGCTGCTCGGTGTAGATTAGGTTGTCATCGGTGTACTGACCGGTAGCCCTGATGCCGAAAATCCAGTCGCTCTTGGTGCGGTATTGATAATTTACGCTTGCACGAAGATATTTGAAATCCTTGTCAGAGGACTTACGGTACTTTTCGTATACGTTCTTATCGCCATGAAGGTTCTGATAGTAGCCTACGCTGTAGACAAAGGCCTGATTCTTCCAGCGGGTGAAGTCAGTGTAGGTCAGGCTGGCAACGGTCGCCCTGACATCGTGCTCGTCACTAAGCAGTGAAGCACCACCCATGGTATATTTGAGACGGTTCTTATTGCGCTTGTGGTCGATTCCGAAGTCGAGAATCTGCTTCTTGGACTTGGAATACTTCATGTTGTGCTGGTAGTGAACGCCTACGCTGTGAGCTTTACCTGTAGTGCTGAGCTCAAGCGGGCCGTTGCCGCCGACAACACCCATATCAACATCGGAGTAGCTGTAGGAGATATAGGCGGTATCGCCGAGGCGAGGCATTAGCATCTTGTAGGTTACGCCCACCTGATGAACGTCGTTCAGGTGATTCGGGGAGGTGACATAGGCGAGTCCCAGGGTGTCACCGTAGCCGCTGAGGTCTGACTTGGCATAGGTCAGACCGGCGCGCCAGTTGCCGCTGTAATTGTTGCCGGTGTTGTTGACGGAGAAGGTGAAATTGTCAGTTTTGACCTTTGAGACCTTGACTACCAAATTGTAGCCGCCTTCACTGACCGGATTAAGCTCGGTAGTAACCTTGAAGAGCTTGTTATCATTAACAAGCTGAATCTGTTTGGAGAGCTTCTTGACATTGAGCTCTTTTTGGTTGATTTCTGGAATAAGGCGCTTGATTTCTGCTGCCTTTGCTCCTTCGACACCTTCGATGGTCATGTTTGCGATGTTCAGCTTGACTGGTGCCTTTTTTGCAGCTTCAGCCGTATCAGGCAGTGCGGTGATAGATGCTGCCAGGCCAAAACCCAGTAGCGCTGCAGCCGCTACTTGCTTGACTGTTTTTTTCAAAATACTCCAACCCCTTTTTGATGAAAATAAAGTAAAGGAAAGTGAACGATCTAACACCCCCCCACATACCAGAATATAATAGCCCTTCTGCCGCCCCCCACAAGACATTGTGTACATATATTTAGTACAATTAGAATGTATACATAAAAATAAAACAGAAGCCGTGACTTGATGGTTTTCATCAAGCCACGGCTTCATCTATATGGGTCGTGATATATTATGATATTAGTTTCAGCACGTCCAGCGGAGTTTTCACGATGGGGAATTCTGCGGCTGATGGGTCGTTCTGATATCTGTCCGCTTCTTCGTCGGTGAATTCAAAGCCGTAGCTGACGCCGATGAAGTCGGTGCCGGCACCAAGAGCACCGGTTCTGTCCTGCATGGTGTCGCCAATCATTACGGTATCGGCAGGGAGACTGCCGCACTGCTTCAAGGCTTTTTCGATGATGAGGGCTTTGGTATTGGCCTGAGCATCGGCTCCGGCCACGGCGTCCATCCATTTGGTGAGGTTGAAGCGCTCTGCCAGCAGGTCGACCTGAGGCTGCTGCTTGTAGGTGGCGATAGCTAGCTTCAGACCTTTTGCTTTCAGGGCGTCGAAGAGGTCGAAGATGCCTTCATAGGGCTTGGCGAGGTAGATTGCTCCGGCAGTGTAGTGCTCCCGGAAGGTGAGGGTCAGCTCCATGCCGCGCTCTTTGGTGACACCCATGGTTTTCATGAAGGAGTCATAGAGAGGCGGGCCGATGAATTTGAACAGCACATCGCTCGGTGGCGGCTCGATATTGCAGGTGCGGAAAACATGAGCCAGACTGGTGATGATGCCCTCGGAGGAGTCAAAGATGGTGCCGTCAAGGTCAAAGACGGCGGTGGTGTATTTTTTCATATATCTTCCTTTACTAGATGCAGAAGGCTCCCCTCTAGGGGAGCTGGCGCCGAAGGCGACTGAGGGGTAACATATAGCCGGTCTCGTAGGCTCCCCTTTAGGGGAGCTGGCGCCGAAGGCGACTGAGGGGTGACATATAGCCGGTCTCGTAGGCTCCCCTTTAGGGGAGCTGTCAGCGAAGCTGACTGAGGGGTAACAGTCAATTCTTATTTACCCCTCCGACCTCGCTACGCTCGGCCACCTCCCCTGCAGGGGAGGCTTCTTGGTGTGGGATTGCCCGGCCACTTCCCCTAAATGGGGGCTTCTGGATGTGGGGTTGCTTTGCAATCATTTGTCATTCAATCCCGAAAATTCGGCTTGCCGTTTCGACGATACCAGCTGTATCCAGCCGGTACTCGGCGTAGACGTCGGCAGCTTCGCCGGTAATGACCGGGGCGGCCGGCAGGGAGAGGCCGAACAGGGGGCGTGGGCAGGAGGATAGTGCCTGCGCCGTCAGGGCGTTCAGACCGCCGTACTGACTATGCTCTTCCACTGTCAGTATCGCTTTGGCGTATCGTGCATACTCGATGAGACCGTCCCGGTCGAAGGGCAGGAGACTGTACATATCGATGAGTGCGGTGGCAAGACCTTTTTCGTTCAGCTGCTTCATGGCGGCGAGAGCCTGTCCGGTGACTTCGCCGGTGGAGACGATGAGCAGGTCGGCGGCGCCGGGACCCTTCGGTGAATCGTGGATGATGGCCCAGTCGCCCATGAATTTTTTTTTCAAGGTCGCTTCATCGTAGTATCCCTCAATGCCGCTGCGACCTACGCGGATGTAAGCCGGCTCCTCGTCCTTTATGAGCCGGTCAATGAGTCGGGAGGACAGGAGCGGGTCGCCGGGAAGGTATACTCTCAGTCCGGGCAGTGAGGTCATGGCGGCGATGTCGTTGGGGCTGTGGTGAGTAAGACCAAGGGGGCCGTAGCTGATGCCGCCGGATACGCCAATGAGCTTCACATTCGTATGGTTGTAGCCTACATCTACCTTTATCTGCTCGATAGCTCGGGCACTGAGGAAGCTGGCGGGGGCAACAGCAAAGACCTTTTTGCCGCAGGCGGCAAGACCGGCGGCGATAGCCACCAAATTTTGCTCGGCGATGCCGACTTCTACAAACTGATTGGGGAGCGTGTCGGCAAATTTAGTCAGAGAGGCACTGCCCCGAGAGTCGCTGGAGACGACGACGATGTCCCGGTCATTTCGAGCCAGCTCCAGCAGGCGGTTGGCAATGGCCTCTTTGCAGGATATTTTGCTCATGGTCATGCCTCCTTTCCTGTTTCGGAGGCCGCGGCGAGCTCTGCCTCAATTATTTTCATTTCTTCGTCATTGGGGACATGGTGATGCCACTGCCATTTGCCGGCAGCCGGGCTGATGCCGTGTCCCTTTTCCGTGTTGGCAATTATCATTTGAGGCTTGCTTTCGTTGCGGTTGACAATAGCCTTTTCCTTCACCTTCGTCAGGGCAGAAAAAACCTGAGCCATGTCGTTGCCGTCGGCTATTTCCGTCACATCCCAGCCGAAGGCTGTCCATTTGGCGGCGACATCGCCGTGAGCCATTAGGCTTTCGGTGGGGCCATTGTTCTGGAGCTTGTTCCGGTCGAGAATAGCCACGAGATTGCCCAGCCGGTAGTGAGCGGCGGCCTGGGCGGCTTCCCACACGGAGCCTTCGTCCATCTCTCCGTCGCCCATGATAGTCCAGGTGAGATAGTTGCGGCCGTCCAGCTTGCCGGCGAGAGCCATGCCTACTGCGACGCCCAGACCGTGACCGAGGGCACCGGTGTTGAACTCGATGCCGGGAATATTGCGGCTGGGGTGGCCGATGAAGCAGCTGCCCTTCGTCAGGTAGTCATCAAGAGCGACAGCCGGGAAGAAGCCGCGCTCAGCCAGAGTCACCAGCAGCATTTCCACGCAGTGTCCCTTGCTGAGGAGGAAGCGGTCGCGATTGGGGTTGGCGTTTTTCCGGGTATAATCGGTGCCGAAAATTTCGCCTTCGGTCGTAGGCTTGGCAAAATCCTTGGGGGATACATTCAGTATTTCGTGGTAGAGGACGGTGACCAGCTCTGCCTCGCTGAAGTCGCCGCCGATGTGGCCGGAGCCGGCCCGGTGGATGAGGCGGGCTACCGACAGACGGGCTTTGCGGGAGTATTCCTTCAGCTCTGTGATTCTCTGTTCGTTCATATATTCCTCTCGTTTAGACGGTCAAAATCGGTCTGTATAGATTGATGAATGTACATAACCTCACCCACCGGCTTCGCCGGGCCCCCCTCTCCAAGGGAGAGGGGTAGCCTTCCCCCTTTGGGGAGGGGGGGCGCGGAGCGGG
This sequence comes from Selenomonadaceae bacterium, assembly GCA_045616885.1. Lineage (GTDB taxonomy): Bacteria > Bacillota > Negativicutes > Selenomonadales > Selenomonadaceae > RGIG250. Next base: position 25,541 of record JAZLHS010000195.1, read on the forward strand.
GCGGGGGGGGGTACTATCCATTA
>JAZLHS010000196.1:0-7841 GCA_045616885.1 Selenomonadaceae bacterium
CATTTCCCGCTCCTGCATGGCCATGACGATTTTCCGATAGTTGTCCGGGCTTTTCTCCCGAAGGTAGTTCAGCTCGTCCTGATTGAGCTTCTTGCCCATGCAGGCTTTATCGACGATTTCTCTTATCTTGTCGGCGTCCGGGTCCTTGTCTTTGCCGGTCTGGGCAAGGCCTCTCATGTAGCTTTCGGTATGCTCCGTCTGGCGGCTCTTTTTCTCGGCGGTGTTCAGACCACAAGTGGTATCCGAAAAGACGGAGCGGCTGCCGATGAGTACTCCGCTGCTGGGGTTTATCTGCATGGTTTTCCTCCTTGAAATCACAAAAGCAGACGTTGGTACAAATCCTTTGACGATTATATCGATAAAACGAGGATGAAACTTAATCGCTTACGATGCTCAAACATCAGGAAAAGTCGCTGGGAAATAATGAAATGTTAGCCAAAAAAATTATGGTAAATTCTGTTAATTAATGATAAAATGTATCCGTATATGTATTTTTGCAGACAAACGGTTTTCCGTTATCATAAAGCAGTTTGTTAATTGGAGGGGTTCTTGTGTTTGACGGTTTGGGTAGTGTTAGCCGTATCGGCAGCATTATTTCTGATGATTATGATGTGCCGGCAAAGATTAAAGTTATCGGTGTCGGCGGCGGCGGCGGCAACGCTGTCAATAGAATGATTGAAGCCAATGTCCGTGGCGTAGAGTTCATCGCGATGAATACCGATGCTCAGGCATTGGAGAAGTCTGCGGCTTCTACGCACATGCAGATTGGCGTGAAGCGCACCCGCGGTCTTGGTGCCGGCTCTCTCCCCAATGTAGGTGAGGAGTCCGCTATCGAGAGCAGAGATGATATTCTCGAAGCAGTCAGCGGTGCCGATATGGTATTCATCACTGCCGGCATGGGCGGCGGTACCGGTACCGGTGCAGCGGCAGTCGTTGCTGAGTGTGCCCGTGAGAAGGGTGCTCTCACTGTTGCGGTTGTTACCCGTCCCTTCACCTTCGAGGGTCGCAACCGTCAGAATAAGGCTGAGCTTGGTCTTGCAAAGCTCCGTCAGCATGTAGATACCATCCTTGTCATCCCCAACGACCGAATCCTTCAGGTCGTTGATAAGAAGACCTCCCTTACCGAGGCATTCCGTATTGCCGACGATGTCCTCCGTCAGGGCGTGCAGGGGATCACCGATACCATCGCTACCGACGGTCTGGTAAATCTGGATTTCGCCGATGTAAAGAATATCATGAGCGATGCCGGCTCTGCCCTCATGGGTATCGGCGAAGGCTCCGGCGAGAATGCTCCCATCATCGCCGCAAAGAACGCAATTGATTCTCCGCTGCTGGAGACCACTATAGATGGTGCCCGCGGCGTCCTCATCAATGTAACCGGTTCCTCTCAGAACCTCTCCATCTTCGAGGTAAATGAGGCAATGGGTATCATCGCTGAGGCGGCTGATCCGGAGGCAAACATCATCTTCGGTGCTCGCATTGATGATTCCCTCGGTGATATCGTCCGCGTTACTGTCGTAGCCACCGGCTTTGACAGAGTGCCCCCGGCGAATACCGTACCGCAGGATGTATATCCGGCTACAGCACCTGCCCAGCCGCAGGCAGCACCGGCTCCCGAGGCACAGGCAGCCCCGCAGCCTCAGGTAGCAGCTCCGCAGCAGCCGGCCGCTCAGCAGCCAATCATGAGCTTCCAGAACAGCATCAGCATTCCGGACTGGCTCCACAAGAAATAATCGGATACCTTGTAAGACAATACAGCGGGACGCTTCGGCGTCCCGTGAATTTTTTAGAAAGTTGCAGAGTCATATCCTATGAATATATTTGTCGTGCTGGCTTTGGCCATGGCCATCATCATCGTGCTGCTGAAGAAGAAGGTGCCGATTGGGCCGGCGATTCTTACCGGTGGACTTTTCATCTGGGCAATGAAGGCGCCGGAGGTACACTATCTGGTCACAGCGGCGAAGGAGACCGTATCAATGCGGCGTACCTTCGACCTCATCGCGGCACTCTATCTGGTCATGTGCCTTGAGATAGAGCTGCGAACCAGCGGCTGTCTGGATGGCATGGTAAAGGCACTCCATCGTATATTCTCCAGTGCCCGGGTGACGCTGGCGATAATGCCGGCATTTCTGGGGATGCTTCCTTCTCTGGGCGGCGCTCGTTTCTCGGCTCCTATCGTAGAGACGGCGGCGAAGGAGACGAATATCGACGCTGACCACAAGGCGGCAATTAACTTTTGGTTCCGTCACATCTTCGAGTTCTCCAATCCCATAATCCCGGGTATGATAATGGCGGTGTCCATTGCCGGTGTAAAGTACAGCGACTTTATACTGCATTTGGGCTGGATGACGATAATGGCTTTTGCCTGTGGTTGGTTCGTCCTCATTCGCCCCATTCGGGTGGATAAGGATATCGCCGGGGAAAAGCAGAGCGAGATAGCAAAGCGTCGCTACAATGTTGACCTAGCTCTGTCGCTGGCTCCGGTCATCGTGAACTTCGGACTGGCGGTTTTCTGCGGCTTTGATGCGTCGGCAGCCATGCTGGCGGTGGTCATCGGCCTGATTCCGGTACTGTATATGACCGGCCGCCGGATAAATATCAAGAATGTATTCGTGGGTGCCTGCGACTGGAAGATGCTGGTCAATGTAGCCACTATCCTTTACTTCATTCAGATATTGACTACTACTCATGTACTGGAGGAGATAGTCTACGCTTTCCGCACGTCGCCGCTGCCGGTGCCGGTCATCATTGCCGGTGTTACCTTCGTCATCGGAGTGCTGACGGGTATGAGTCAGGGTCATGTAGCCATCATCATGCCAATCGTAGCGGCGCTGGAGCCGGGGAGCCTGAATCTTGCCGGTATCGCTATGGCTTTCGGTATTGCCGGTCAGATGCTGACGCCTACCCACATGTGCCTGCTGGTGACTATCGATTACTTCAAGTCTGACTTCTTTAAGACTCTGAAGCCGATACTGATTCTGGAAATAATGCTGTTGTCGGTGTTTACGGTTTATACTTACTTTACATACTAAATGTCCGTAAAAGAAACCCTCCGTTGAAATTGACGGAGGGTTTACTGTTACAAACAAATATGTTATTATAATGCGGAACCGTTTGATTGGCGGTTTGGGGCTACCACAGCGGTAGGCGGTTTACCTCCGTAGTCGAATTTATATTCGATGAAAGGAGGTGACTATATGTTAACACTTAGTGATTTTGTTACGGTGGTCGGGATTTGTCTGACTGCCTTCAGTCTAGGAGTTACTATAGGTATTTTCTTACGAAAATAGCCGCCCCCTCTAGCAAAGTGTGCGGCTATTTCGTCGTAATGCAATGAGGTAAACCGTCTGCCGGTAGCCTCTTTTTTTATTATATTACTGGATGAATATTTTTTCAAGGGAAATGACACGCGATTAACATCTGCATAATGCAGAGAATTTACCAGTGATATTTTTCGCCTCGGTTTATCTTGAAGGCACGATATATCTGCTCAGTGAGGAGCATCCGAATCATCTGATGGGTAAAGGTGAGACGGGAGAAGGAGAGGCAGTCACTGACGGCACGAAGCTCGTCGGAGACACCGAAGGGGCCGCCGATGATGAAGCAGAACTGGCTGCTTCCGGCGGTTTGGAGTTTGTCCAGCTTTGCCGCCAGCTCCTCGCTGGATAGCTCCTTGCCGTGGAGATCAAGCAGGAAGGTGTAGGCTCCGTTCGGTATCCGCTTCAGGAGTTTTTTGCCCTCTTCGTTTACCGCTGCCTGCCGCTCGGCGGCAGAGGGATTGTCCGGCGTCTTTTCCTCGGTCAGCTCGATGAATTCAAGCTTGGCATGAGGGGAAAGGCGCTTTTTATATTCTTCAATGGCGGCGGTGATGTACTGCTCTTTGATTTTCCCGATGGCCAGGATGGTTATCTTAATCATTCTTCGGTATCTCGTCCAGCTTGGCTTCTACATCTATTTTCTTGCCGTTGCGGTCGAGGGTTATCTTGACCGTGTCGCCGACTTTGTGTTCAGAGATGGCGTTGCGAAGCTCGGTGAAGGTGTCGGTAGTAACGCCGCCGATGGAGAGGATGAGGTCGCCGCGCTGGATGCCTGCTCTGTCGGCGGGGCCTCTGAGGGTGACGGCGTGGACATAGACGCCATGCTCGGCGGTGAGGCGATAGCCCTGACGAGCGGCGGATTCTTTATCAAAGACAGAGACGCCCAGATAGGGACGGACTACATAGCCCTTGTCCATGAGCTGATTGATTATCTCCTGAACGGTGTTGATGGGGATGGCAAAGCCCATGCCCTCGACGCCGCGGGCGGCCAGCTTGGCACTGTTTATGCCGATGACCTCGCCGTCAGCATTGACCAGCGCGCCGCCGGAGTTGCCGGGACTGATGGCTGCGTCGGTCTGAATGAGCTTCAGGCGCTTGTCGCTGATGTCCAGCGTGCGGTTGAGTGCGCTGATAACGCCGGTGGTGACGCTGCCCTGAAATTCAAGGCCCATTGGGTTGCCAATGGCGATGGCCGGTTCGCCGACGACGATTTCATCGCTGTTGCCGAAGGTGGCGGCGGTGAGGTCTTTGCCCTCAATCTTAACGACGGCGATGTCGGTCAGAGGGTCGGCACCGATGAGTTTGCCGTTCACAGTGCGGCCGTCGGAGAGGGAGACGATTATCTCTTTGGCCCCTTCAATGACGTGGTTGTTGGTGACGATGTAGCCGTCGGCTCGGAAAATGACACCGGAGCCTACGCCCTGCTCGACCTGAATCTGGTTGTTGAACCAGTCTCTGGCGACAGCTTTGTTGGTGATGCCTACGACGGTGGGGCCGACAAGGCGGGCGGCTCTGACTACGGGGGTGTCACGGGCCGGGGAGAGCTTTGCCCCCGATTGGGTTGTAGTCGTCTGGGGGGCAGCGATGGCATCCTTGGGGGTGCCGGAGAGGGTGCAGCCGGCGGCAAAGGCGGCGCAGCCGACCAGCAGGCTGCAGACAACGGTGCGAAGCTGATGAGAGTTGCGGCTGTTGAGAAGGCTCATGTTTATCGCTCCTTACGAAGGTTTTTCTAAATTTATATGCTGACAGTTGTACCGTCCCCCTGATTAAGTACGGTGATGTTAAAGCTGGAGGGGAGCATTCCTGCCTCGCTGATGACGGCTTCTACCGTCTGGCGAGCGAGGAGTGGGCGATTGTTTTCCTCGGACATGTGACCGAGGATGACATGCTCCGGTCTTTTCACGAGGCGGCAGAGGGTCTCGCCGGCGGTGCGGTTGTCCAGATGACCGCGGGCGGAGAGTATTCGCTGCTTCAGGGCGTAGGGATAGCTGCCTCGCTGCAGAAGCTGGCGGTCATGGTTTGCCTCCAGCAGCAGTACATCGGCATCGAGGATGCCGGAAAGCACGTTGCCGGTCATCACGCCAAGGTCGGTGGCGAGAGAGAATTTCTCGCCGCAGGAGACGGAGAAGCCGATGGGGTCAGCTGCGTCATGGGAGGTGGAAAACGCCTCCACGGTGACATCCTTGATGGACAATTTGTCATAGAGAGTATGGAAGGTGTCGCCAATGTTGGGGACTGTCCGTCCGATGGCGGCCATCGTCTGAGGCCGGGTATATACCGGTATGTGATGACGGCCAAGCAGGGTCTTCAGCCCGGTAGTGTGGTCGGTGTGCTCGTGGGTTATGAGAATGCCGTCCAAATCATCCGGAGTAAGGCCGAGGGGCTGCAGAGCAGTCTTTATTCTCTTGCAGCTGATGCCGCAGTCCAGCAGGAGGCGGGCGGTGCCGATTTCCAGCAGGGCGCAGTTGCCCCGGCTGCCACTGGCGATTACTGTGAGACGCATATATTATCTCCTGAAAAACACTATAAGGTGTGTGAATGGAATTTTTCTGTATTGTTTCTTAAAAAATCATTACAAAAGGGCTGTGAAAAAATGAGCAATCATTTTTTCACAGCCCATACCTTAGTGTAAAATACTGGTTAGTAAAGTCTGTAGGAAAAACGATAATTTACCTCGTACACTAAGCTTATCGATTGTCACCCCTCCGACCTCGCTGCGCTCGGCCACCTCCCCTAGAGGGGAGGCTTTCAATCGCTTGCATTTATAACACAAGGGCTCCCATTTAGGGGAGCTGTCAGCGAAGCTGACTGAGGGGTGAATACCTTCTCCTAGAGGAGAGGCTTTCAATCGTTTGCATTTATAACACAAGGGCTCCCATTTAGGGGAGCTGTCAGCGAAGCTGACTGAGGGGCGAATACCTTCTCCTTTGGAGAAGGTGGCTCGCAAAGCGAGACGGATGAGGTGGGTATCAGACTTTGTTCACAGCACGGTACTTACAGTGAAGGCTGTATAATAGCTACATGAGGTCTGATTTATCCGGGCGATGGATGTAGTCGATGATGCCCTCTATAGGTGAGCCGGGGGAAATAGTGAAGGGGCCGGCCTTCAGTCGGCTGAAGCCGAGGGGTTTCTTTTCGTCGTAGGAGAACATCTGAACATTGTCAAATGAATAAATCTTTTTAGAAGGCTTGAAGTGCATGGAGTACAGCAGCACCTTGTTTTCATCCGCCAGAATTATCGCCACCCTTGCGGAGATGTTGTCTCCGGATACGATGGCGGAGTTCATATCTACGTAGTAGCCGGTGGACTCGCGGGCATCCACGAAGCGAAGGTCTGCCTCGTAGAGCGCCTGCGGCAGCATGGCTGAGGCCACAGATGGGAAGAGAGCTGTCCACATTATCAGACAGGCGGCAAATAACCGATAGAAGCTTTTCACAGTGGACACCTCCTTATATACTAAGCTCACAGGGCAATATTATAGGAAATTTTCGTAGAATCGTCAAATGTTGGGGACTTTTTTGTACGGCGTACTTGTCAGTATTCACTATTATAGGTAAAATTTGAGTCAGAAAGAATAAAGAAGCGGGAAAAAGGAGAAATAATATGGCCGACAGAGATAAATCCGCGGAAAATCTGACCCTGCTGGGAAGTCAGGGGACTAAGTACAGCTTTGACTATGACCAGTCCGTGCTGGAAACTTTCCAGAACCGTCATCCCAATCGGGATTACTGGGTGAAGTTCAACTGCCCGGAGTTCACCAGCTTGTGCCCGATAACGGGGCAGCCGGATTTTGCCACGATATATATTTCCTACATTCCGGAGGAACGAATGGTGGAGAGCAAGTCGCTGAAGCTCTACCTCTTTAGCTTCCGCAACCACGGAGATTTCCATGAGGATGTGGTGAATATCATCATGAACGACCTGATAAAGCTGATGGATCCCCGCTACATCGAAGTGTGGGGTAAGTTCCTGCCCCGAGGCGGCATATCTATCGACCCGTATACGAACTACGGCCGTCCGGGAACAAAGTATGAGAAGCTGGCATGGGACAGGCTGGCTATGCACGATATCAACGGCCCGGAAAAAATTGACAATCGGTAAGAGTAGATATGTTACCACTCCGGCATTCGGCCACCTCCCTTTCAGGGGAGACTCGTGGTGGAAGGCTCCCCTGTAGGGGAGCTGGCGGCGTAGCCGACTGAGGGGTAAGAGGAGAGAATTATGCTTCAAATATACACCGGCGGCGGTAAGGGAAAGACCACCGCGGCCATCGGCATTGCTATCAGGATGCTGGGGACAGGCCGGAAGGTCTACATGATGCAGTTCATGAAGAGTCTGGCCTACAGCGAGCAGAAGGTGTTGAAGAGCTTTGAACCGCAGCTCACTTTGAAGACGACCGGCAAGCCTTTTTTCATTGCGGCAGAGGGAATGCTCAGCGAGGAAGAGAAGAAAGCGTGGGGCGATGAGGTAGTAATATTTCCGCCGGGAGAACCGCCGGCTGACTATGTGGCGATGGTAGAGGC
>JAZLHS010000197.1:0-1469 GCA_045616885.1 Selenomonadaceae bacterium
AAATAAACCTCCGTAGGGGTTGATGTTGTCGGATTTTGTCTGTAATTTTGCCATGTCAGTGATAACAACCTTATTTTGAATTGCAATCACTAAGTTAGGTGAAATTTCTGACATTGTCAAGGCCTGGTAAGCCTTTGTTTATCAGGCCGTTTGACAATCTTTTACGAAAAATGTTGCGGAATTAAGGTATAAGCTTCCCCGAACTACTAGGTAGCCTGCACATGGACATCGGCGAAACAGAGATAAATGGAATAACGCCGTATTTCACCCTTGATATACCGGCTATGCTAAGTGTCACGACGGCCTTAACATTGTCATTTGTAGTCGGAATCCTGCTCACAACCACAGGGAAAGGCTATCTCAAGAATGTGGTTTTAGATTTTGAAGAGCTTATTACGAAAGCCATCTCCAAAACACTGATTCCTCTGCTCCCAATCTATATATTCGGAATTTTTCTGGAAATGTCGCACTCGGGTGAAATGCTTCCGATGATTAGCGTATTTGCAATAATTTTTGTGACAATACTGACAATGAGCATCCTCTGGCTGCTTATCCTGTTCTGCATTACCGGAGCCATCGCCCATCGTAATCCCTTGAAAAGTCTCGTGGCTATGCTGCCGGCATATCTGACCGCCCTCGGCACATCAAGTAGCGCCACGGCTATCCCCGTCACGATGTCCTGTGCGAAGAAATGCGGTGTCAGCGAACCGGTCCGCAATTTAGCAATCCCATTGTGCGCCACCGTTCATCTGCCGGGGTCCATGCTGAAAATAACCGCCTGCGCTATCACTATCATGATGCTTCACGGCACAACAGTTACTGCACCTCTTATCATCAATTTCATAATGATGCTCGCCATCATTGCAATCGCTGCTCCTGGAGTTCCCGGCGGTATGATAATGGCCTCCTTAGGTGTACTGAACTCAATACTGGGTTTCGATGATTCCAGTCAGGCGATGATGATTACGCTATACATAGTGATGGACAGTTTCGGAACAGCCTGCAATGTCACTTCCGACGGAGCTGTCGCACTTATCGTTGACAAATTCTTTAGACAATCTCAGAATCAACCAACCAATTAATCTACTTTTATATGAAATCTTTAAGACTGACAGTAATTGCTGCATTGGCAATGTGTGTAAGCTGCTCCGCTCAGCAGGCACAGAACAATGAGACCCGTAGCAGAATCCTTGAAGAGGGAGGAAGCGGTGCTTACAAGGCCGTAATGGCAAGCGATTCCACCATCGCCACTCACACGATTTTCCGTCCTCAGGACCTGAGTGCCTTCGGTAAAGACAATCTCCTTCCAGTCCTGGTATGGGGCAATGGAGCGTGCAACAACTCTTCATGGGAGCATCTCAACTTCCTGAACGAGATTGCATCGAACGGATTCTTAGTGGTGGCAATAGGCCCGATGCCAGAGGAAGGTCAGCGCGGCGGCGGGCGCTCGGAATCAAGCCAGCTCATCG
>JAZLHS010000198.1:0-13201 GCA_045616885.1 Selenomonadaceae bacterium
CTCTCATCATGTCGAAGATACCGTCGTACCAAAGATGACCGGCGTAGCCGCCGAAAAAGTAAATATTCAGCGGCACGGCAGTAACCGTGGCCACCAGTGACAGCACGGTGGTGATAATACAGATACCGTACAGCGTGCCGAAGTAGCCTCGCCGCACCATGATGCCGAAAACGAGTCCGACCAGCATACTGGAACTTGAATAAAGGAAAGCGATAAGGTTGAATATGCCGTAAGCCATAGAGGTGCAGAAGCCAACGGCCGCCCCGCTGATGGGACCGTAGTAGTAAGCTATTATCAGCGTACCGAGACAGTCCAGCCACAGGGGCAGAGCCAGTGAGCCGGTGGCATACTTGCCAAGGAAGTCGATGACGAAGGCCACCACTACCATTGCCACTACCACCGACGGACGATTTTGCGCCGCCACTTTCCTTTTCTTCGTATCGTTCATAAAAAGAGCACCTCATACGCTGTGAAGCATTGATATTTATTTTCCCTTGGCGAAGGGGAGAAGCAGAGGCTTCAGCTCCTGCATTCGCCGGAAGACCTCCGGCAGAGATTTCTCAAATTCTTCTATATTGCCCTGCTTGCCGGCCAGCTCCATCCGGAAGAAAATCTCCGACAGGGGGATATCGCCGATAAGGCGTGCGTTGTTCTTCAGGGCATGGACTTCTATTGTGAGCTCCTCCAGCTTCCCTTCGTCAAAGAGTCCCTGGAGCTTCTCTATATTGCTGTCGGTCTTGACGGCAAACATTCCCAGTATCCGCCGATACATTTTGGGAGCTGCGCAGTTCTTGATTCCCTGCTTTACATCCAGTCCCGGCAGAGCGCGAGCCAGCTGTGCCTCCTCGCTGTCCTCTTCCGGTGTTTCTCCGGAGGGACCGGCCGCCGGCAGCTTGGACTCACTCGTCTCTGCATCGGTCTTTGCCGTCGTCTCTGCCGCTTTCTCTGCACCGGTTTTAGGCATTTCGGTGCGAGGCTTTTCATCCGGCGCTTCAGTCTTTGGCTTTTCTGCCAGCTCTTTGATGAGCTCCGGGGGCAGATATTGCTTTATCTTCTCCACCAGCTCCGCCACATCAATAGGCTTCATAGCAAAGTCATTCATTCCGGCAGCCTCAAAGAGACGGCGGGCATCCGCGGCGGCGTTTGCCGTTAGCGCGATGATGGGAAGCTGCTGATATTTCTTTTCCGGCAGGGCACGGATGGCCTTCGTCGCCTCCACGCCGTCCATAACAGGCATCATGTGATCCATGAGCACGATATCATAGCGGCCGCTCTGAATCATTTCGAGGGCGACCTTGCCGTTGGCCGCCTCGTCGATATTCAGTCTGAGGGGCAGCAGCAGACCCTTGGCCACTACCCGGTTCATGTCGTTGTCATCTACCAGCAGGATACGAGCCTCAGGAGCGGTGTAGGTAAACTGAGGAGTATTCTGGCCGATTGCCTCTGGAGCGGCGGTCTCATGGTTCAGCACGCGGCACAGCTTGCTGCTGTAGAAGGGCAGGTCAACGAGTATATCACCAGCCTCTCCCCGGAAGGTATCCTGCGTGGCGTTTCGCAGTACCGCGAGGCTGGCCTGATGATATTTCTGCCGCAGGCTAGCCGCCTGCGCCTGATAGTCCTCCCGGTCAAGGAAGATGAACTCCGGCTGGACACTGCCGCCGGTCATCAGGTCATCTGTCACATCGTTGAGCCGGTAGTCTTCAAAAAGACTCTTCACATACGCCCGACGACGAGGTACCTGAGAGATGTAGGCTACAGTCTGTCGGCTCTGCTCCTTCAAGGCAGCCAGCGGTGCCTCATCCACTATTTTCTGACGGATGGTGAGGATGAAGGAACTGCCTTCTCCCCAGACGCTCTCGGCCCGCAGGTCGCCCTGCATCAGATGAGCCAGCTTCTTTGAGAGAGCGAGACCGAGTCCGGTGCCCTCCTTGTGATGGTTGGCCTCCACATTCACCTGCGCGAATTCCCGGAAGAGCTTGCCCATGTCCTCTTCCCGGATGCCGGTGCCGGTATCGCTGACCGTAAAGCAAAGGAATACCGCATCATTCTCCATCTCATCGATACGGATGGAGAGTCTGACCTCGCCGCTGTCGGTAAACTTGATGGCGTTGGTCATCAGGTTCACAACTATCTGACGGATACGCACCACATCACCCATGAGCGTCGAGGGCAGCCGCGGGTCGATGTCAAAGACCAGATCGAGAGGCTTATCCTTGATACGGCTCAGGAACATGAGGCCGAGGTCGCTGATAAAGGAGCCGGTGAAGTAGGCTTCCTCTACGACCTCCATCTTGCCGCTCTCCACCTTTGACACGTCAAGTATGTCGTTGATGATGGCCAGCAGATTGCTGCCGGAGGTCTTGATGTTGTTCAGGTATTCCCGGAGGGTATCCGGGAGGTTTTCCCGGAGCATGATATCGGTCATGCCGACGATGACATTCATCGGCGTGCGAATCTCGTGGGAGACGGTGCTGATAAAGTCGGATTTTATCTGATTGGCCATCTCGGCCTTTTCCTTCATGGCTCGCATCTGCTCAGTGCGTCTGGTGATATCGCTGATATCTACCAGATTCAGGGCGTAGCCGATGACCTTGTCACTGTCTCTGGGCTGAACCGGGATACGATGCATGGTATAGGTGCGTCCGCCGATGGCGACCAGGTACTGCTTCTTCTGCAGAGCCTCCCGCAGTTTATCCAGAAAAGCTGAGCGCCCTGTCTCGGTCATGAGACGCTGGGCTTCCGGGTTGGCAAACTGCAGCTGAAGTCTGCCGGACAGAACTATGAAGCATTCGTCCAGCTCTTTGATGAGATTTTCCTTCGCCAGCTGGACGGTATCATAGGTGGAATTCAGCAGGGCCAGCAATGCCCAGCCGACAGCTACGATACTGGTGACCAGCGTGCGATATTCACCGTGACCGGATGCCTCGGTGCCCACGAGGAAGGCTATTACCATCGTGGTGAGAAAGACGGGAATGGTGCGGCGGTAGCGGCCGCCGGCGACAGTGATATAGGAGTTGTCACGGTGCGAGACATACAGATAGCAGCCCAGCAGAGCCAGCCACTGAGCTATAATCACAATCTGATGGACATAGTAAAGTATCTCACCCTTGGTTGTCAGCAGTCTGCCGCTCATGGTCAGCTCTGAGCGGCCGATTCCATACTGAGTGAAGTACAGTGTATTATGGTCAAAGGTCAATATCAGCAGAAAGAATATTGTATTGATGACAAACAGCCAGATAAAGCGTGAGCGCGGTACCCTGATATCCTTCCACTCGGCAATGAATACCAGACCGAAAAACAGGAAGTAACATAGGCCCAGACCTTCCAGCTTGTAGAAGGCTGTCAGCTCCGTCAGCTCGGCTGCATACAGGCTCAGCGTCCGGCTGAGCAGCATGATGAGGGCGCAGCCGAGGGCTATTGCCAGCGAAAGAAATCTCTGTGTTTCTATTTTTAAGGCGATTATTGCGATTATTACCATTATGGCAGCAACTACCAAGACATGAAGTCCCAGCGTCGCGATATTTGCGGTTATCATCATGTTTGAGTCCCTATCTAAAGTCCCGAAATGACACTACTTTCCTACTATAAAATATAGCACACTTACATTTAGCTAGCAACCTGTTTATCACTTTAGCGTAATGTAAAATTTGTGTATGGTGCTGTCCGGAAGAAGCACAACAAGAGACAGAAATAAACCTTTTAATTGTCTAAATTCACCACAATTTATTTGATTTCCACCTGTCGCCGCAGTATAATTAAAGTTTATAAACAGCAAATCAGTTAGTGAGTGAACATCCTATGTCTATCATATCAAGAATTAAGCACAGCCGAGGTCTGCTGGCTCTGCTGGTCTTCGCCATCAGTCTGTTCGTGTACCACCGTCTGGCCTTTGATACGGCTCCGGTGGGACAAGAGTACAAATTCACCGCCATCGGCAGCATCAGTGCCGGACACAACGGCCGCCGCTACATCGTCGACAACGGCCGAAAGGACGTCATCATCGCCAATGAAAACTGGGAATTCGTCCGAGCCATCCACGGCGAGCGGGAAAATGGCGGCTTCATGTACGCCACCGGGGTCAAGGAAACAGCCAACGGAGACATATTCGTAACGGATATCGTCTACGACGGCACCAGCACCCGGGTAAAGAAGGAGCGTATCCTTCGCTACCGGCCTGATTTCTCCTTCAAGGATGTAGTCTATGAGAAGAACTACTCCGCCGACACGATGCCGCTGCTCTACGGTACCATCCGCGAGATAAAGCCCATCGGCAACGAGCTGTCCATCATCAGCTTCCGGGACAATCGGCTGGAGCATGCTATCCTCGACCCCGATACCAAAGGTCTGCGGGAGCGGCACAGCGCAAACATCAGGGAGGGCATCATCGATGCCACCTATGACGATGTGGGTCACGGCATCTTCCTGAGCACCAAGCTTCACACGCTCCTGCGAATAGATGCAGACAGCAGCATCACCACCATCGACAATCAAGGCTTCCCCTGGGCCGTCAAGTGTTTCGACGGACGCCTCTACTACACGGATGCCGCCACCGCCGAGCTGAAATGTCCCCGTCTCTTCAATCCCATCGTGGCCGGAGATGTCTATGCCAACAACTTCTCCGTCAGAGGCGACCGGATACTCTACTATGAACGGGCTACGGTCTACGAGCTGGAGAACGGTACCACAGCCGGACGCTCTTCCCTGATGTACGAAAATCTGCCCCTCAGAATATCCCTTCAGCTCATCATCCTCCTGTCCGCGGTCACGATGCTGGTACGGCTGATAAAGGAATACCGTCAGCACCTCATCGAGCGCGTCATCACCGACAACACCCTGCCCAAGCGCATGCCGACGGTACTGGGCATGATAGTCCTCACCGGCGTCCTGGCTACCGCTCTGGTGATGAATCTCTTCATCAACGAGCTGCACAAGTCCGACGATGCGGCACTGGCCAGCAGCCTCCGCTATACTGCCGACCTGATGGTGGAGAAGCTGCCGCCGGACAAAATCCTCCGCCTGTCCAATCAGGACAGCCACACTTCTCCGGAATACACAGCCCTGAAGAAGGAGCTGGACGACCTCATCGGTCACTGGCAGCCCTCGGAGGCGGCAGGGTCTGACAACTACTACACCTACAATCTCATTTACACGGTGGACAACAAGGTCGCTCAGCTGATGAACCGCGAGGAGACCTTCGCTCCGGGACGCATCTTCCGCTCCACCGCCTCGAAGTACTACCTGAAATCAATCGCCGAGAACACCGATACCGTGGTCTACGATGAGCCGGACTCCTACGGTACCTGGTCCTATCATTTCCGCCCGCTGAAGAGCGAGGAGGGAACAACCATCGGCGGTCTGGTACTGGCGGCAAAGGTGGATGCCCTGCGGCAGCTCCGTCAGGAAAGATATATGGAGATAGCTGTCTCCGCCTTCATGACGGTAATCATCGTCGTAATGTCCATCATCGAGCTCTTCTTCTTCCTCGTTCACTGGGTAGACAAGCAGGCCAAGCGAAGCAAGCGCCGTCACATCTGTGACTACGCACCCATCAGAATGCTGGAATTCCTGCGCAGTATCCAGCTGGGTCTGATAACACCCTTTCTTGTTCAGAGCTTCGCCTCTCTGGCGGAGTCGGCCAATCTTACCAATCCCCTCTGGGTAACGCTTCCCTTCTCTCTCAGCTTTGTGGCGGGCATGATTGCCACCGTCATCAGCGGCAGATTCTTCGACCGTCAGGGCAGCAGCATGGCTCTGTTCCTCGGACACTGCCTCTACCTGCCAGCGGGTCTCCTCTTCCTCAGCACCGAGAGCTATATGCCTTGGCTGACCGCCTACCTCTTGGGCGGCTTTGCTTGGGATTTCATCTTCAACAGTATGTCCATCATGGCGGGAGCTACCGAGTCGGAGAAAGCCCGGGGACGTGCTCTGTCCGACCTCATGTCCGGCCGAGCCGCCGGCACCGCTGTAGGCAGCGGTCTCGGCTCCGTCATCCTGACATTCTTCTCTGTACGGGCTGTATTCGAGCTGTATACCGGCATCGCCGTCATCTGTCTGCTGCTGGTGGCCCTCTCCCGGAACTATCTGCCGGATGAGCGGGAGGTCAGCGACTGCACCCAGACAGCCAAAGAGCACAGCGCCGGCTTCCTCATCTTCAACAAAGATACCTTCGGCGTCCTGTTCCTGATGTTCCTCGTCATCTCCATGCTTCGACGCTATCGCGATGTAGCCCTGCCGCTGTACTCAATGGAGCATAGCATCTCGGCCATCGAGCTGGGCCGCGTAATGATGCTGGCCTGCCTCTTCGCCACCTATGTAGCACCGGTACTCATCCGTACCCTCCGGGAGCACTTCGGCAACCGTCATGCGGCGGTGGTATCCAATATCTCAATGGTCACGCCCCTGCTGCTGCTACCCATCATCCCCGGCAAGTATGTAGTCTATCTGGCCTGCTTCGTCATCGAGCTGTTCTATGCCGCCGGCAGACCGTATCAGAATGGATTGTTCATGTCTCTGGAGTCGGTGCAGAAGGCCGGCCCCTCCACCGCTCAGACCGTCTTCGGCATATTCAGTACCGCCGGCGCTGCTCTGGGTCCTATCATCTTCAGTATCCTCTTCGGGGCACTGGGATTGATGGGAGGCAATGTGGCATTGGCCATCCTCACCATCGTCTGCGCGCTGCTTTTCCTCGCGGTGAGCAAGAAATCCCAGTTCACCCACGGCCCGGCGACGAACAAATAAAAGAGGCTGTGTATGAGCAATTAATGAAGTCATATGAGGTTGTGTCCGCCCTGCAAGCAGGGAGGACATGTGAGACGGATGAAGTTGGTGTCAGATTTCATTCGCATGGTACGTCTAAATAAAAATTACCCGCAGCCTATTGTCTTACGGACATTATGCTGCGGGTAATTTCTATTGATACTACTTCTTTGCGTTTTTGTTGATGACTTCCTCGATGTATCCGGACATGAGCCGATAGCAGTCCTCGTTGTACCGGTCGCCTATCTTTTTCGTCATGAGATAGCCGGCTCCGGCAGCCAAAGACATTCCGAGGAAGGGGACATATTTTCCCACGGACTTTGCCAGCTCTTCCGAGGCAAAAGTTTTGATGAGGGAGAGGATCGCGTCCTCGCTGAAGAACGAAGTCACCTTCTTCAGCAGCGGAGCCAGCACCTCATACCGGCTCATTTCCTCGCTGTCGATGTTGTAGATATCTCTGATTTTCCCTAGCATGGTTTTGATGACGCCTACATCTACGCTGATGTCCACGCCGGGGATAGGATTAATGCCGTTCACCGCCGCGATGACGGCGTAATTGTTCACGGCCTTCTCAGCCAGCAGCTGCTTCTCGGCCAGCTCCTCCACGGACTCAGCCCGGAAGTTGGCGATTATCTTCGACTTTTTTACCCCCAGCCTGTCCTCGGTACGGATGGCCTGCTTCAGACTGTCGATACCCTCGCCGCTGCGGCAGCTGGTAAAGTAGACCGGCACATCCTCGTCCCCCAGCTTGCCCCGGACATCCGCCACGATGTCAGCCCGCAGCTCATCTTCGCTGCGGTTCGGCTCCCAGATGTCATCGCATTTGTTCCGGACGATGAAGAAGGGATGCTGCCGCTCCTGACGCCACTTCCACAGCAGGCGGAACAGCTCTCCGTCTGCCTCATGGAGCTTGCCGTCAAAGACGAATATATACATATCCAGCTCCTGGGGACGGAACTCCAACAGCCAGCTGTCCAGAGGGAAGCGGCCGGTGCCGTAGCCCGGCAGGTCTACTATCTCAAGGTCATTGTATTTCTCCTGCTGCGCCTCGGTGGTGGTGTCCGTATGGACACCTACGGCAAAGAGATTGCGTCCCAGCAGGCGGTTGATAAGGCTGGATTTACCCGCTCCCGGCTGACCGATGAGGCCGATGCGGAGGACAGTCTCTTTTTCCGCCAGCATCTCCATGAGGATGCGAGTTCGTTCTTTTTCAAAATCCATTGCTGCTTCCTCCTAATCCACTGATTAATACACAAAGGCTCCCCTCTAGGGGAGCTGTCAGCGAAGCTGACTGAGGGGTAATCAGGTAAACTAATATCTTAGCTTTACCCCTCCGACCTCGCTACGCTCGGCCACCTCCCCTCTAGGGGAGGCTTGTCACGCTTTCATTAAATAATCTCACTCTTCCACAAGGTCCTGAATGAGGGTGTCCATTACCTGAGCCGCGAAGCTCCGGCAATCCTCCCGGTAATCACTGCCCGCCATCCGAGCCAGCTGATAACCAAGCAAAGCGCTGGCAGCCGTGCCGAGACCGGGAACAATCTTCAGCACATTCTTAAAAAACAGCCGACCGGCAAAATTCTTCAGTATCAGGATTACGCCCTGCTTCGTCAGCAGCTCCAGCAGCTTCTTCGCAACCGGCACCGCCATGTATTTCTTTATATCTGCTTCCTCGATGTCGTAGCTGTCCCGGATAGCCTCGTACATCTTGAAGTATATTCCCAAATCGACGCCTACGTCGAGACCGGGAATCGGATTTGCTCCGTTGAGTCCGGCGACCTTCGCATATTTCTCGATGGCCGCCTCTGCCCGCTCGGCCGCCTCACCCAGTCGCCGCTCCTTCGCCTCCGCATAGGCAAAGGTCACCCGCTCCTGCCGCAGTCGACGGAAGTCTGCGCTGTATATCTGCTCCTTCAGCTCATCTATGCCCTCACCGTAGCGGCAGTCGGTAAAGGTCACTGACACCGACCGACCATCCGGCAAACGAAGCCGCAGCTCATCCGCTATCAGCCGCCGCTCTTCTTCGGTCAGGTCATGGCAGTGATTTCGTACCAGATAGATCGGGCGCTGCTTTCTGTCCACCGACTCGGCCAGAGAGCGCAGAAAGCTCTCATCCTCCTGATGAAGCTTGCCCCGGCACACATAGACGAGCGCGTCGTACTGCTCCGGGCAGAACTCCGCTGCCCAGTCATCATAACGAAATTTCTCGGTGCCGTAGCCCGGCAAATCCACCAGCCGCTGAAAGCGATAGCTGTACTCTGCCGCCCCGGTAGTCACATCGGTAGCCTGTCCCACCGCCGCCACCGGCTCACCGACGATTGCGTTGATGAGGCTGGACTTTCCCGCCCCCGGCTGACCGACAAAAGCAATCCGCACATAGGCGGCATCATTGTCCCTTATTTCCTCCAGAGTATTCCGAAAGCTCTCTTTTAAGTTCATTGGTGCCTCCTCTTCTTCATCCCGGACTGTCGTATATCTTCATAGCTTATATATTGATTATATCATCTTAATTGGCCGCGTGAAATTAAGATTTTATGAAAAAGCCTAGTGAAAACTTTTGCTTGTGCCAAGAGGTGTGTCAAGAGGGACGGTTCTCATTGACACAAAATTCTCTCAAAAAGTTTTCACTAGGCTTTATGTTTTTTACAGCTCATTCATCTGTAAAAAATCCTTCAACCGTATATGCTTGACTGTACTGGTAGAAAAATCTACCTCATCATGGGTTATGACAATCTTTTGCCGGCTATTATCCAAATTGTCAAAGACCCCATATTCCCTTTTATATGTTGATTCCTCTGCCACACTGTAGGCTACCTGCACCAGATACTCCAGGCCATCCTTGCCAGCCAAAAAATCAATCTCCTGACCATTGACATTATATACTGACAGCTCATAGCCTCTGTAAACCAGCTCATTGTAAACAACATTTTCCAGATTATGAGTCAGGTCGTAGCTTCCCTGAGGCTGACGGATAGTATTGAAAGCCACATCCTCGTTGTAGAGCTTGGCGAAGAAATTCAATTCCCGCTTTGCCTTGCTGGAATACTGAGGAATTTGTCGGATGACATAAGCCTCCTCCAGATAGCCGAGATATTTCATCACCGTGTTGATGGAACATTCCAGCTTTTGACTTCTCAGATATTTGAACACGCTGTTCCCACTGAAAATTCGTGCATTTGAAATCAACACATAATTGACGAGCCGACGAAAAATCTGCACCTTTCTTATTTTATAACGGTTGATAATATCATTCAGGACAATGGTTTCGTCCAAATCATTCAGATAACGCAGACGAGCCGCCTTGTCAGGCATCTCCAACACCTTGGGAAATCCGCCATAGAGCAGATAGTCTGCGATGCTGTACTCCTTGCCAAGTTCCGCCGCATATTCCTGTAATTCCCGATAAATAAAAGGACGAACGCAAAACGACACATAACGGCCGCTCAATTCTTTGGTAAACTCCCGGGAAAGCAACCGGGAATTACTGCCGGTGATAAAAACAGAAGCGTTTTTCAATCGCAGGGAGCGGACAGCAAGATGCCAATTCTCTACCAGCTGCACCTCATCAAGAAAAACATACAGCTTCTCTTCGCCCAATTCCTGCTCAACCCTGTTACAGAGCGCTGTATCATCCTCAATTAACGATGACACCGATCGCTCCTCAAAATTCAGTTTCAGGACACGCTTCCCTTCAGATTTAAGCTCTGCAATAATCTGATCCATGATAACAGATTTGCCGCAGCGTCTGATACCGGTAATAATCTTAATCAGGTCACTCTCATAAAAAGGCCTGATTTGCTGCAGATAATGTTCGCGCTTAATCATGCATATCACCCCTGCAAATAACTTTGCTATAATTCTACTGAAAACTTTTACTGAATTCAAGAAAAGTTTTCAGTAGCAATGAAAACTTTTGCCAAATATCGAAAAACTTTTCACTAGGGGTGTGTCAAGAGGGACGGTTCTTCTTGACACATTTTATGTCCGCTGAACAACACCACGATTAATTCCTGTCAGTCTCTCTATCTGCCGCACGGTAAATCCGTGCTTTTTTAGTTTCTGCAAGGCTTCATTTCTCTTTTGGCGGTCAAACTGCTGCAGCTGTGTTCCGCTTTCCAACTGCAATAATCTCTGCAGTTCTTTCAACGCCCACGCATCATCGTGTTTCGTTTTTTCTGACTCTAAGCAGACAAGTTCGCTATCCTGAGATAAAAACAATTTCAATGCCTTTTCGTCACCTATCAGATTATAAAGCATACCTGTATCTGTCAGACAAAAAGGTTTTCCATATTCCCTATAGCTGCTCCATGCGTACTCTCTGGCAGGACATATTCCTGCCTTTTCCGGGTTGTTGAGTATGTAGCGGTATGCCGTCAGCAGATATTCTTCCCTGTCAACCACTTCACTTTTATATCTATCCTGAAAAAGGTGTCCGACACGATCGTACTTGCGGTTGTAATACATTGCATAGCTAACACCTATCTGTTTCATGAACAGTGAAAGGCTGCTGTTATTGTCCCGAATCAAGAGATGCACATGGTTGTCCATCAAGCAATAAGCCATCAGGGTAATATCATTCTCTTCCCGATATTTTTCCAGCAGAGCAAGATATTTCCTTCTGTCATCGTCATTTTCAAAGAGAATCTGTCTCCCAATCCCACGCACAACAACATGGAAAAATTCTCCCTGATTTCTCGGCTGTCTGGGCATAAAAATCACCTGCCATATTTAATCTAACCTCAATATAGCAGGCGTGAAAAATCGTGTCAACAGGGACGGTTCTTCTTGACACATTATTCAAAATTTGTGTCAGAAAGAACCGTCCCTCTTGACACATTCGGCAGCTGCCAGTTTATCGGCGTTTCACCGATGGATTTCAGCCAGTCATTGACCTGAGAGAAGGGTCGGCTGCCGAAGAAGCCACGGTGTGCCGACAGAGGACTGGGATGAGCGGACTCGATGACCATATGCTGCCAGCCGGTAATCATGTCCTTTTTCTTCCTAGCGGGCGCTCCCCAGAGGATAAAGGCGATGGGCTTCTCCCGCTGATTCAGCAGGGAGATAATCTTGTCGGTGAACTGCTCCCAGCCCCGGCCGCGATGAGAATTGGCCTCGTGTGCCCGGACGGTAAGCACCGCATTAAGCAGCAGGACACCTTGATCAGCCCAAGGCTTCAGGCAGCCGTTGTCCGGGGTAGTACAGCCGAGATCGGTGGCCAGCTCCTTGAAAATATTCTTCAAAGACGGCGGCGGCTCCACCCCCGGCAGTACAGAGAAGGAGAGGCCGTGAGCCTGTCCCGGCTCGTGATATGGGTCCTGCCCGAGAATGACCACCTTGACATCATTGTAGGCGGTGTAGTGAAGGGCGTTGAATATGTAATTCATATCGGGATAAACCACCCCGGAGCGGTATTCCCCGATGAGGAACTGTCTCAGCTCCCGGTAGTACGGCTGCTGCAGCTCATCCGCCAGCAGCGGCTCCCAGTCATTTTTAAAAATCTGCATAGTGTCACCAGTACTTTGCCCAGAGAACGGCTACCACGATAGCCGGCAGAAGATTTGCTACCCGGATGGAACGCTCCGGCGGACGGATAATATTAAGACCAACGATGGTAATGAGGACATTGCCCACATAAGAGAGATTTGACAGCATGGCCTCGTCCATGAAGCTGCCGGCAAAGTATGCCGCCAGCGTGCAGCCGCCCTGAAAGATGGCGATTGGCACTGCCGAGAAGGCACAGCCGATACCCTGAGATGCAGTCATGATGGCCACGAATATCAAATCCAGCAGGGACTTGGTGGCCAGTGTGGTGTATCCGGCGCCGATAGCATCCTCGATGGAGCCGACGATGGCCATCGCCCCGATGCAGACGGTACAGCTGCAGTTCACGAAAGCGGTGACGAAATTGCCGCCGCTGTTGTCTCCGCTGCTGCCGGATTTCTCCTTCAGCCATTCACCAAAGCGGGTAATGGCACCGTTGATATCCATGAGTTCGCCGATGACGGCACCCACAGCCATGCTGATTATCATCATCATGACGCCCTGAGTACTGACCTGACCGGTGGCGGGATTCACCACCATCATTTTCGACAGCACTCCGCCGAGACCCATCACGACGGTGGAGACACCGGTGGCCATCAGCAGCGTCTCCCGGAGGCTCTTGCTGATACGGCGGCCGAAAAGCAGGCCAATCGCACCGCCGATGATTACGCCGACTACATTTATAATTGTTCCTGTTCCTACCATTTTCTTTCCTTCGTTCGTACATAGTATATAGCATTTTATTATAATGCCGTCTTTCAAAAAATTGCAAGGCAATTTCGTCCTACTCGCATGCAACGAATTAACGCTGTTTTAAGCCGCCATATATTATTCCCGAAAAGTGAAAACTTTTCAAATTCCGGGAATAGCGTTATAATACATAACACAGGGGTGAAGGCTATGC
>JAZLHS010000199.1:0-11527 GCA_045616885.1 Selenomonadaceae bacterium
GGACGTTCCTACGGGGCTGATGCTAACGGCAATAGTGTAACAATTGAAAGGGGTAATTTTGATCCCACAGATTATAGAACTGGGATTAATATTTATGGCGGTAGTGCTGGCACTGGCACTGCAACAGGAAACACCGTAACCATCGAGGGCGGTACCTTTAACTCCTGTCTAAGTATTTATGGTGGCAAAGGCAATACCGACGCTTCCCGCAATACGGTGAATATCAGTGACGGTGATTTTGCTGCACCTAAAACTGAAACTCAGGCAATTTATGGAGGTTATTCCTCTATCAATGCTTCCTACAATACGGTAAATATCAGCGGCGGCTCTTTTAAAGGCTCTGGTTATACCCCTGATACTAGTTATACTTTTTATGGTATTGGTGGTGGCTATGCCGGTGGCGGCCCGGCTTCCAACAATGTGGTGAATATCAGCGGAGGTAATTTTGCTAACATTGTAATTTGGGGTGGTTTTGCCGGTGGACCCGTCAAAAACAATACGGTAAATATCAGCGGCGGTACTTTTGGTTCGGACGTAGATGTTCACGCTGCTAGAGGCTTAAGTGAAAGCAGCAACAATACAGTCAATCTTATTGGCGTAGGCGGTAAGCTGAACGGGATTTCCCATAGCGGGGATGCAATCGTCGGGCTGGGGACTATCTATAGCGACAGCGGCTCAGGCAATACCTTTAATGTTACCGGTACGGATACAACGGTTACCAATGTCACAGGCTTTGCAAATGCCAATTTCTTTACCAATGACACGATGGCAGCCGGTTCTACGATGCTGACCGCAGGCACGGCGGATATTACCGGGGCGAAGGTTAATGCAGTTTTGTCCGGCAAGCTTGCCGACGGTACCATCACATTGCTGAAAGCAACCACGTTAACCGATGCTGCCAAATATTCCATTAACGGAACTGAGGTCACTCTGGGACAAAAGATTGGCAATACCGGTGATAATAACAATTATTCAATTCTGCGCCACACCTCTTTAAGCAAGTCGGCAGAGAGCCTGCAGCTGAACAATGAAACCTGGGGAGCTGTCGGTCTGTACAACGGCGCAGGCAAGGCCAAGATTACGCTGTCCGACGCGGATGCCGGCATTAAAAATGTGGCAGGTGCTTACAGCGATGACAGCGGAGCAAATAAGGACGCCTCCTTCAGCACGGTCAACATCAACGGCGGCAACTATAAAAATGTCTACGGCGGCTACAGCGTAAACGGCGGTGCCGTAGAATGGAACACTCTAAAAATCTCCAATGCGACAATTGAGAACCTCTATGCCGGCTACAGCAGCAACGAAGGGTCGATAACGAATAACAAGATTTATCTTAACTCCGGCACAGTCGGCACGATAAATCTATACGGCGTAAGCAATATCCTTTATCTGGGCAAAGAGGCCAGCTATGAAAGGCTGCATGGCGGCACGCTGAAATTTATAAATTCGGCGGAGGATGAGAGCTACGCTGATGTAACGCTGGACAATAAGGATGTTCCGAAGGGAGCCGAGATAACCGGACAGAATGTCAGCCTGACTGCAGGCACGGTAGCAGGCACAGTCAACGCCATGGGGGCTGCAAGCATCGGCGGCGGGACTACCGTAAGCGGAACGATTACCGCTAAAGAAGGAATAGAGGTAAAGGCAGGAGCAACTTTGGATGAAGGTGCAGAACTGAGAATCAGTAAACCGGTTACCATTCCCACGGCTGCCAGCACAAATCTCCTTGATGAAATCCTCAAGGGCGCCTCGATTAGGATTGAGGGCAGCGCTATCAGCGGCATGGTAAGGGCAACAGGCATTGCTGGTATCAGCGGCGAAACTACTGTGGCAAGCGACAGCACCTTCCACGCTGAAGGTGCACTTGTAGTACAGGGCGGCACTATCAAAGGCACTATTGAGGCCACCCAGGCTATGGCTCTCACTGGCGGTACCATTACCGGTAATGTAGGTGTAGGCACCGAATACTCCAACGGCGCAGCTTTGGCTATTAGCGGCGAAACCAGATTGAGCGGCACCACTACTATCAATGGTGCCAACAGCAAGGTGGAAATCAGCGGCGGTATTATAAGTGGCACTATTAAAGGTAACGGAGACACTGCTAACGGAACCACTGTGACTATCAAGGGCGGCGTTTTGGGAGAAAAGGCGGAAATCTCCGCCAACGAAATCAAGCTCGATGGTCAAGCCAACACCGAATCCTTCCAAGGCACCTTGGCAGCTCACCTTATTGACCTATCCACCGTACTGAAAGGTGACTCCACTTTGAAACTTACCGGCTCTGAGCTGACGGTAAAGACACTAAATAACACGGCGGCTACCATTGATGTTACTCAGGCAACTAATGGAGCGGATTTAAATTTCTACATTCCTGCTGCCGCTGTCAAGAATGACACTATGCTGACTTTGAGCAAAGCAACCGATATTTCCGGCAGCAAGGTTACCGTTGGTGTACAAAGAGGCTCTGCCCTGAAGGTTAAAGACACGGTTAACCTCATCAAGATGGATGGAGCAACACTGAAGGCGGATAACCTCACATATCTCGAGCCTAAAGCAAGCGTAATCCAGAGTGAAAACCTCGCCAAACAATACGAAGTAAAAACCGAAGTAAAAGACAACGGCCTTGTAACAACAGTCACAAAAGTGGGCCCGGGCGAAAATGCCAAGAGCTATGTAGAAACCATGGCTGCCAATATTGCCCTGCTGAACATGAGCAGCGACCTCATGGCCGGAGCCGGCTTTGAACAGGCAGATCTCGCAGCCGGTCAGGAAGCCGCAGGAACGGAGGAAGGAAAAGCACCGGCCACCCGTACAATGGCCCCCTTCGTAGCAGTAGGAGGAGGAAGCCAGCGCTCCAAGTCCGGCTCCTATGTAGACAGTCGCAGCTGGGGAATCAACGCAGGCATGGCCAAGACCATAAACAACCGTCACGGCCAGCTCCTCTTCGGACCCATGGTAGAATACAGCAAAGGTAACTATGACTCCCATCTGGACAACGGAACCAGAGGTGACGGCAAGAGCCACAGCTGGGGCGTAGGCGCCTTCGCCAAGCAGAAATTCACCAACGGAACCTATGTAGAAGGCAGCCTGCGGGCAGGCCGCATAAAGTCTGACTATCAGTCCGGAGCGGTTGGAAGCTATGATACTTCCGCATCCTACATCTCTGCTCACATTGGAATTGGTCAGGAAAAGAAGCTGAGTGACAAGAACAGCCTTGATTACTACGGCAAGTACTTCTTCACCCGACAGAGCGGAGACGATGTTGCCATTCACGACGGAGGCAGCACAGACATATACAAATTTGATGCTGTTAAAAGCAGCCGCATGAGACTGGGTCTTCGCTGGAATCACCAGCTGAACAAGAGCAGTGTCATCTACTGCGGAGCTGCATGGCAGTACGAATTTGATGGAACCGCAAGAGCCAGCTACGCCGGAGAATACGCCCCCAGCCCCAGCGTCAAGGGCAGCAGCGGCATCTTCGAGCTGGGCTGGAAGATAAAGCCGGGCAAAGGTAACTTCGAGACCGGCCTTGGCTTCACCGGCTCGGTAGGCAAGCAGGAAGGTATCGGCTTTAATGCTTCCTTCCAGTGGAAATTCTGATAACCTGTAAAAGGCTCCCATTTAAGTGCTCATGCGCACCTAGAGGGGAGGCTAACCCGAGGCGAGGTCGGATGAGGTAAAAAATACGGCAGAGGACTAGCCTTGTCCTCTGCCGTTTTTTGTTGCCGTTTTTTATATCTCGGCTATTCAATTCTCAAATCAGCAAGTCGAAAACTCAGCCGAAATAAACGATAGTATCCTCCGGCTCGGTCTCTGGCGTGAAGCTTTCAATCTGCAGACGGAAGTCATTGGGCTCACCGCTGGGTGCATAGCCAACATACATAGTTGCCTCAACGGTGCCCCAGCGCTTTTCACCGACATTGATGTCGTCGTAGACGCTGCCTACGCCGCCAAGACCGAGGAAGGTGAGGTCATCGGCACAGCAGGACATACCGCTACGGCCGAATACGGAGAATACGCGATTGTTCTGCGTTATCTTTCCTACGAAGCCGGCAATCTTTATCTTCTTGCCCTCGTAGCGCTTCGGATGATCCTGCATATCGATGAACCAGGCGCCGAAATCATCAAAGCCCACCTCGATGGGGTTGGCCTCAAAATTGTACGGCAGCTCCGGCTCTTCCTCGAAGAAGTTCGGGTCTTCGGATTCGAAGTAGACCTGAGCCCGGCGGTTTACGGCCCGGACGTTGCGGCGGATATCCTGCTGACGGGTGCTGCTGTCGCAGCGGTTGAAGACGATGATATCGGCGTAGCGATAGCAGTCAACGAACTTGTCCTTCATGTTCTGCTGATAGACCTCGAAAGTTTCCGCGTTGACGGTGGCCACGACCTGAAATACGAACCAGCCGGGAGGCAGGTCGATGTCGTCAAGGTCGGTTATTTTCCACATGCCGTTATACTCCATGATAACGGCGGTGGGCTTGTGCTGCTCGTTGAGTTCAACGAGCTTGGCGGCGGTGAAGTCCTCCGGCTCTTCAATGACTTCGGTGACGGCTCGGCTGCGCTTCACGAGAGCGCCGGGCAGCTCCTCCTCGCCTTCCTCACAGAAGATGATGAGGTTTCTGTCCTTGCCGGAGAATTTGTTGCTGGACAGAAAATCTTTTATAACGCTGGTCTTACCGCTCTCCAAAAGTCCGAGAAAGAGGTAGACGGGAACTTGTTTTGGTTCTTTTGCCATTGTGATGTCCTCTTACTTTGCCGCAAAGAGCTCTTCAAGAGCATCTTCATTAAGTCCGCTGCCGATGACACAGAAGCGGCCGGTGTAGTCGGCCGGGCCTTCCTCTACGCTGCCTTCGCCGGGAACGTAGTTGAAGCAGAGCCACTTGTTGCCCTCGGCATTGGCCAAAATTCCCTTTGCACGAAGGACGATGCCGTAAGTTTTCTCGTCCTCAAGGGCTTCGATGATATCTTCCAGCTGCTCTTTGGTATACTTGTCGGCAGTCTCATGGCCCCAGCTGACGAATACATCGTCGGCGTGATGGTCATGGCAGGAGCAGTTGGGGTCATGGCACTCGTGGTCATGATGGTGATGATGATGCTCGTGCTCATGGTCGTGGTCAAGGTCAAGGTCATGGTCGTGATGGCAGCACTCACCGTCGTGGTGATGATGCTCGTGGTCATGGTGGCAGCACTCGCCGTCATGATGATGATGCTCGTGTCCATGCTCATGCTCGTGAGCGACTTCCTCTACCGTGAGCAGCTCGCTGTGAGCAAGGGCGGCAATTATCTTTTCGCCGCTGATGTCATCCCAGGGAGTGGTGACGACAGGAGCCTTTTCGTTGAGGTCGCGGATGTAGTCCATGGCCTCATCCATTTTCTTCTCGCTGATGTCCTGAGTGCGGCTGAGGACGACGCAGTCGGCGTTGGCAACCTGATCGGAGAAGAATTCGCCGAAGTTGCGGGCGTACATCTTGGCTTTGCCGGCGTGAACGACAGTGATGCTGCCTTCGATGACGATGTCGTCATTGCAGACGGCAGAGACTGCTTTCTTCACATCAGAGAGCTTGCCGACGCCGGAGGGCTCGATGATGATGCGGTCGGGATGATAGGTGTCGATGACCTGATGGAGAGCAGCCTCGAAGTCGCCGACCAGCGAGCAGCAGATGCAGCCGGAGTTTATCTCTCGCATCTCGACACCGGCTTCCTTCAGGAAGCCGCCGTCGACGCTGATGTCGCCGAATTCGTTTTCGATGAGAACGATTTTATCATGGAATGCTTCGGCAATGAGCTTCTTGATGAGCGTCGTCTTG
The DNA here is from genome assembly GCA_045616885.1 of Selenomonadaceae bacterium. Lineage (GTDB taxonomy): Bacteria > Bacillota > Negativicutes > Selenomonadales > Selenomonadaceae > RGIG250. The sequence continues at coordinate 5,808 of JAZLHS010000199.1, forward strand.
CCGGCACCGAGAAAACCGGAGAAAATGTTTATTTTTGTCATTGGATATCCTCGCTTTCAAAAGGGACTCATATATTTATTCAGTATCCTTCATTATATTACGAGGGTCAATCTCTGTCAATTTGACTTTTGTTGACGGCAGCTTGATCTCATGGCCTTTTTTCAGAAAGGAGTGGTATCATTCAACATTATGGAAAAAATAATGCAACGATTCATAAATACTCCTATCGGGGTACTGACACTGCTGGCTGATGAAAGGTCATTAATCGCAGTGGAATTTGGCCGGGCCGAAGCTGTGCCGACAGCATATTCTGCGAAGGCTGCCTCTGTTTTAGATGAGGCAGAACGGCAGCTGTCGGAATACTTCGCAGGCGAGCGAAAGGCTTTTGACTTTGACCGGCTTCCCATTCGTCTATCGGGAACGGAGTTCACCCAGAAGGTGGGGAAAGCCATGCTGGAGATTCCCTTCGGTGAGGTCAGAACCTACGGAGAGATAGCGGCGGCTGTCGGCAATCCTGCCGCTGTACGGGCGGTGGGCGGTGCCTGCCATCGAAATCCCCTCTGCATCATCGTCCCCTGTCATCGGGTAGTAGGAGCGGGGAGAAGGCTCACAGGCTTCGGCGGCGGGGTCGACCTGAAGGAAAAGCTGCTTATACATGAGGGTATCAATGGCTATCGGTAACGATATAAAAAATAAATGTAATTATTTGAAAAATATCTCTGTTTCTTTTGACTAACGCTCTCAGCTTTGGTAAAATGATAAGCTGAATTGGTTTTTGTAATTGAGGGGTGAATTATTTGTTTGATTTTCTGAAGAGATTTCTCGGAGACGACAACGAGAAGGAAATTAAACGCTACCGCGCTATAGTGGATAAGATTAACAGCTATGAAGCAAAGTTGCAGAATCTTTCCGATTCAACTCTGGCCGGGCATACCGATAAATTTAAGGAAAGGCTTGCAGCCGGCGAAACTCTGGATCAGATTTTGCCGGAGGCTTTTGCTGTTACCCGTGAGGCCAGCCGCCGCGTGCTTGGCATGCGCCATTTTGATGTGCAGATGATTGGCGGTATGTGCCTCCATGAGGGTAAGATTGCGGAGATGAAGACCGGCGAAGGCAAGACCCTCGTAGCAACTCTGCCGGTATATCTCAATGCCCTTACCGGCAAGGGTGTTCACATGGTCACTGTCAATGACTATCTGGCTCGCCGCGACAGCGAGTGGATGGGTCATCTGTACAACTTCCTTGGCCTGTCCGTCGGCCTTATCGCTCACGATATGGATTTCCCGGAGCGTAAGTATGCCTATGGCTGTGATGTTACCTTCGGTACCAACAATGAGTATGGCTTCGACTATCTTCGTGACAACATGGTAGTTTCCGCTGACCAGATGGTACAGCGTGAGCTGAACTATGCCATCGTCGATGAGGTAGACAGTATCCTCATCGATGAAGCCCGTACACCGCTCATTATTTCCGGCCCCGGACAGAAGTCTACCGATACCTATGCCGTCATGGCAAAGGCTGTAGCTACCCTGAAGGAAGGCGTAGACTACAAGGTGGACGAGAAGGCAAAGACCGTTGCGCCCAGCGACGAGGCTGTCCTGAAGATTGAAAAGCTCGTCGGAGTAAAGAACCTCTACGCTCCGGAAAATATTGAAATGTCCCACTGCTTTACCGCTGCTCTCCGAGCGAAGTCCCTTATGTTCAGAGACCGCGATTATGTGGTAAAGGATGGAGAAGTCATCATCGTCGATGAGTTCACCGGCCGTATCATGCCGGGTCGCCGCTATTCCGACGGTCTCCATCAGGCAATCGAGGCAAAGGAAGGCGTAAAGATTCAGCGTGAGTCCCAGACTCTGGCCACCATCACCTTCCAGAATTACTTCCGTATGTATGACAAGCTGTCCGGTATGACCGGTACGGCCAAGACTGAGGAAGATGAGTTCCTGAAGATATACAAGCTGCCGGTAGTGGTGGTACCTACCAATCGTCCGGTACAGCGTAAGGATAATCCGGATGTCATCTACAAGACGAAGAGGGCAAAGTACAAGGCTGTTGCCAATGCCGTCGAGGAGATACATGCTACCGGTCGTCCGGTACTTATCGGTACCACTTCTATCACCCAGTCTGAGGAGCTGAGCCAGCTTCTCCAGCAGCGCAATGTACCGCATAGCGTACTGAACGCAAAGTTCCATGAGCAGGAAGCTGACATAATCAAGGATGCCGGTCAGCTGAATGCCGTTACCATCGCTACCAACATGGCCGGTCGTGGTACCGATATCATGCTGGGCGAGGGCATCAAGGAGATGGGCGGTCTGGCCATCATCGGTACCGAGCGCCATGAGTCCCGCCGTATCGACAATCAGCTCCGCGGTCGTGCCGGCCGTCAGGGCGACCCCGGTTCCTCCCGCTTCTACCTGTCCCTTGAGGATGATTTGCTCCGCCTCTTCGGTGCAGACAATATCTCCAAGGTCATGGATAAGCTGGGTCTGGAAGAGGATGAGCCTATCGAGCACTCCATGATTACTTCTTCTATCGAGCATGCACAGAAGAAGGTAGAGGCTCGCAACTTCGACATTCGTAAAAACGTCCTTGAGTACGACGATGTAATGAACCAGCAGCGCGAAGTAATCTATTCTCAGCGCCGCAAGGTTCTGAACGGCGAAGACCTGAAGGACAATATCATCTACATGATCGATGCCATTATCGACTCTCAGATGAATCAGTATGCCAACGAGAAGCTCTATCCGGAGCAGTGGTCTCTTGATGAGCTCATTGCCGATGCGGAGAGCATCTATTGCCCCAAGGATGAGCTGGATGCAGAAGAGCTGATGGATCTCAGTCGTGACGAGCTGAGAGAGACTCTCCACGATATTGCCGTAGATGCCTACGAGCAGCGCGAGGAGATGCTGGGCGAAGAAGTAATGCGCGAGCTGGAAAAGGTCGTCATGCTTCGCGTAGTCGATAACAAGTGGATGGAGCATCTCGACCACATGGATATGCTCCGCGAAGGTATCGGTCTGCGCTCCTACGGTCAGAAGAATCCGATTGTAGAGTACAAAATCGAAGGCTTCAACATGTTTGAAGAGATGATTAACTCCATTCAGACCACTATTGCCCGGATGATATTCCAGGTGCAGATTGTATCTGAGGAGCAGCAGGAGCTGGAGGACAGACTGGCCACCGCTCAGGCGTCTCACGGAGCTGATGTATCTTCGGCCGAGGCTCACCCTCAGAAGCCGGTCAGCAAGGTAAAGATTGGCCGAAATGAGCCTTGTCCCTGCGGCAGCGGCAAGAAATATAAAGACTGCTGCATGAAAAAGAAGCGTAAATAAAATTATAGTTTCCCCTGAAGGGGAGCCTTATAGACGGATATACAGTAAAGATATACTTGATAGGATGTGAAAAGTTCATGCTGGAAGATTTGAAAGGACCAATAACAGCTATTAAAGAAAAGCTGAACGAAATGGGGAACTCTCTTTGACGTCGCTCGCAAAGAGCAAGTAATCGCCGAGCTGGAATTCAAGATGGGCGCCCCGGATTTCTGGGATGACGCCGAGAAGGCTCAGAAAATCAATCAGGAACTGGCGGATGTCAAGGGGGATGTAGATAAGTACAAAGCCCTTCTGGGCAAGGTCGACGATGTTGAGACCCTGCTGGAAATGGCATTCGAGGAAGAAGACCCCTCCATGGAGGAGGATATAAAGGCAGAGCTGGAGTCTCTTAAGGAAACTGTACATGAGCTGGAACGCTCTGTACTCCTTTCCGGTGAATACGATGGCCGTGACGCCATCCTCACTCTCCATGCCGGTGCCGGCGGTACCGAGGCTCAGGACTGGACTCAGATGCTGCTCCGCATGTATACCCGCTGGGCCGAGCATCACGGCTTCACCGTTGAGATGGCTGACCTTCTTCCCGGTGATGAGGCCGGTGTCAAGTCTGCTACTATATTTGTCAAAGGTCACAATGCCTATGGCCTGCTGAAGTCGGAGAACGGCGTTCATCGACTTGTCCGCATCTCTCCGTTTGATGCAAACAAGCGCCGCCATACATCATTCTCCGCCTGTGAAATCATGCCGGAAATCGATGATGCGCAGGAAGTCGATATCAACATGGAAGAAGTCCGTGTCGATGTCTTCCGCTCCAGCGGTGCCGGCGGTCAGCACGTAAACAAGACGAGCTCGGCTATCCGTATGACCCATATTCCTACGGGTATTGTCGTGCAGTGTCAGAATGAGCGAAGCCAGCTGCAGAACAAGGCACAGTGCCTTTCCATGCTGCGAGCCAAGCTGTTCCAGGTAGAGCTGAAGAAGAAGGAAGAAGAAAGGGCGAAGCTCCAGGGTATCCAGAACAAGATTGAGTGGGGCAGTCAGATTCGTTCCTATGTATTCCAGCCATATACCCTCGTCAAGGATGTCCGCACCGGCTGCGAGACCGGCAACATTCAAGCAGTAATGGACGGTGAACTGGATAACTTCATCGAGGCATATCTGGCGGCTCTGGCAAACGGTGAGTTGTAATATCTCTTAGGAGAAACGTGATGAAAAAACCTTCTTCAGGAGTACTGGCAGTTGTTGCTGTTCTGGCAATATTCAGCGAGATAGTTGTTCCTATTGTATTGTCCTGGACGGCTCAAAGCCAGCTGAGAAAAATTACAAAATCCGATGATTTGACAGTTTCTCTCCGGTCGACTCCCGGCATTCTCATGATGATGGGCTCTGTTCACTCCGTAGAAGTGAATGCAAAGCAGGCATATCTGGGAGATGTAAGAGCCAATAATCTGCATCTTTCCGGTAAAGATACCATCGTCAACATGGAGAGGCTGTTCAGGGGAAATGGCTTCAGAATAGAGGAAGCTCACCAGATAGACTTTGCCGGTGATGTGACTGACAAGGCGCTGGAGGAACTCATCAATACCAAGGTATCGAAGGTCAACGCCGAAAGTGTTGAAGTGACGCCAGAAGGCGTTAAGGTAAAAGCTAAGGCGAAACTCCTCGGCAAAGACCTGAAGATAGACTTTGAAGGCAACATTCTCCACGATGGGAACACTCTGTTCCTGCGGGCTAAAAATGTCAGCGTCAAGGGCGTAAGTGTCAAGGACAGGGTTGCTACACGCCTGTTTGGCGATGTGGTACTGTACGATTTTGACAAGCTGAAGACGCGTGTAAAGCTGCAGTCAGTTGAGCATCAGGCAGGAAAAGTACATCTGACTTTTACAAATTGATTACGCGCGACCTGCTGAAAGGCTCGTCGTATCATTTGGGAGCGTTTCAAAGATTAAATGAAGAAATTCCTTTATAATAAGGCATTGCTGGCAGTGATGGTGCTGGGTCTTGTGGCCTCAGTCGTTATCAACATGGCTCGCATTGCCGATGAGAAGGCAAACAATTCCGTCGATTTGGTGGTAGACTATGAGGCTATCGTAGAACTGGCGGAGAAGGAAGGTCTGCCAGTCAGTGAGGTAATGGCCAAGGCGAAGGATGCCGGCATTACCTCTCTCGCTGTTTATGACCGAACCTTCAAGAAACTTAATAAATCCGGCAAGTGTACGGCGACCCGCGGCGCTGATATCATGGAGCGGTATCGTACCGGCTCTCTGGTAAGCCCCGGCTGGCAGCAGCTGGCAGCCACCGGCAAGATAGTGGATGCCGAAATGTATGTCACCAATGGCGACGATATTACTTACCGTGGAACGAAAGAGGATTTGATTCGCCGTTTAGGCA
>JAZLHS010000200.1:0-9550 GCA_045616885.1 Selenomonadaceae bacterium
ATGATGTAAAGTCGGCAGTACACGCATATACTGTATACAAAGCGGTATAACTGCATTTCTTGGCATTTACGTCGATTTACACCTTTACAAAAATGTATACAATATTTTACGAATAAACATCTTGATTTTATAAAACGGTCTTTGTATAATTTGCACTATCAAAAACAGATATGTGATTAAACACAGGGCAACGGCGCCTAAATCAACGCAAACAGATTCGCTCATCTTTTGAGTGACGGCTGCGGGTAAGGTATGTTGCGCCCGCGCGAAGGTCACGAAAGAAGGAGCGATTTTTATTATGGCAGACATGGAAAAAGCAAAAGCATACTGTGAGCGAGTATTGGCAGAAATCATTAAGCGTGACCCGGATCAGCCGGAGTTCCATAACACCTGTAAAGAAGTTCTCGGCACCATTACCCCGGTTCTCGCCGAGCATCCTGAATATGAAGAAGCTTGCCTTCTGGAGCGCTTCTTCGAGCCGGAGCGCATTGTCACCTTCCGCGTTCCCTGGCTTGATGATGCCGGTAAGGTTCGCGTAAACCGCGGCTTCCGCGTTCAGATGTCCAGCGCTATCGGACCCTACAAGGGCGGCCTGCGCTTCCATCCTTCCGTAAACCTCTCCATCCTGAAGTTCCTCGCTACCGAGCAGATCCTGAAGAACTCCCTCTCCGGTCTGCCCATCGGCGGCGGCAAGGGTGGTTCTGACTTCGACCCGAAGGGCAAGTCTGACAGCGAAGTTATGAAATTCTGCCAGAGCTTCATGACTGAGCTCTATCGCCACATTGGTCCGGACACCGATGTTCCGGCTGGTGATATCGGTGTAGGCGGCCGTGAAATCGGCTATCTCTACGGTCAGTACAAGCGTATTCGCAACGCTTATGAGGCTGGCGTTCTCACCGGTAAGGGTCTCTCCTTCGGTGGCTCCCTCACTCGTACCGAGGCTACCGGCTATGGGCTCCTCTATTTCGTAGAGTGCATGCTCAACGATAATGGCATTGGCCTGAAGGGCAAGACCGTATCCGTATCCGGCTCCGGCAACGTTGCTACCTACGCTATCGAAAAAGCTTACCAGCTTGGTGCAAAGCCCATCACCTGCTCCGATTCCAACGGCTATGTAGTTGACCCGAATGGTATCGACCTGGCTCTCCTGAAGCAGATTAAGGAAGTAGAGCGCGGCCGTATTAAGGAATATGCTGAGCGCAAGGAAGGTGCAGAGTACCATGAAGGCTGCGCCGGTGTATGGACTGTCAAGGCCGATGTAGCTCTCCCGTGCGCTACTCAGAACGAGCTGAACCTCGAGGCTGCTCAGGCTCTCGTTGCCAACGGTGTTGTAGCTGTCGGCGAAGGTGCAAATATGCCCTGTACTCTCGATGCTATCGCATACTTCCAGGAGAACGGCGTATACTTCGCTCCGGCAAAGGCTGCAAATGTCGGCGGTGTATCCGTATCCGCTCTCGAAATGAGCCAGAACTCCGAGCGTCTCTCTTGGACCTTCGAAGAAGTTGACCAGCGCCTCAAGGACATCATGATCAACTCCTACAAGCAGTCTAAGGATGCTGCCGAGCACTATGGCATGCCGAAGAACTACCTGGCTGGTGCAAATATCGCCGGCTTCCAGAAGGTCGCTGCGGCTATGTATGCTCAGGGTATTGTCTGATAGGCAGTAGCTTTACAGCTTAATATCGAATTTTGCAGATGCTTCTCTGTGCCCCACAGGGAAGCATCTTTTTGTAAAATGCCTATCTTGATTATTAAAATGTATTGTTTGACCCAAGGCTATTTGAAATATTTATATAGCATGTCATAAGATTTTATATAAACAAATAAATTGTGGTTATAGACAAGCGACGTCAATTAATCTATAATAGAAAATAACAAATTGTAAGTGACAGCCGATGTCGTGGTTTTTGTCGTTGGCTGAGGATAATGGTTGCCCTTTACAGGCAGACAGGGGGAGAGTCAAGTGAAAGAGCGTGAAACGCTGTGGGAAGCATGTCTAAATAAGGGCATGGATCGCCGCACATTTTTGAAAAGTTGTATAGCTTTGACTTCTTTGATGGGTCTCAGCACGGATATGGTATCCAAGGTCGTAGAGGCAGCGGAAACGAAGCCTCTGCCGGTAGTGCTGTGGCTAAGTGGTCACGAGTGTACCGGCTGCAGCGAGTCCTTCATTCGCAGCGGTGCGCCGCTGCCTTCCGATGTGCTGCTGACAAATATCGCTTTGGAGTACAGCCATCTTCTCAGCGCCGGCAGCGGTGATGACCTTGAGTCTCATCTGGAAAAGATGATGAAGCAGCATCGCGGCAAGTATATACTGGCAGTAGAAGGTGCGGTAGCTACCGGCAGCAACGGAATCTACTGTATGTCCGGCGGCAAGCCTTTCATCAAGACTCTCAGAGAGGCGGCTGAAGGTGCGGCGGCTGTAATCGCTTATGGCTCCTGTGCTGCTTACGGCGGTATTCAGGCTGCAAAGCCGAATCCTACAGCTTCGTCCGGCATTGGCAGCTATATTTCCGCCAAGGCGGTAGTAAATGTACCGGGCTGTCCGCCGATTCCGGAGGTCATGACCGGTGTTGTCATGCATCTGGCAATGTTCGGCGTATTGCCTCCCCTTGACAGTGATAACAGACCCAAGCAGTTCTTTGGAAACCGCGTACATGATACCTGCTATCGCCGGCCTTTCTTCGATGCCGGTATGTTTGCCGACCGCTATGATGATGCGGGTGCGAAGGCCGGCTGGTGCCTCTATCGTCTCGGCTGCCGCGGCCCCGAGACCTACAGCTCCTGCGGTAATATGCGCTGGCATCAGGGATTGTCCTATCCTATTCAGTCCGGTGCAGCCTGCATTGGCTGTGCTTCTCCGAAGTTCTGGGATGAGGATCCCTTCTCCGACAGAATGCCGAAGTACGGACCGCTGGGCGATATAGATATGATTGGCGCCGGTATGGCTGCCGCATCGGTAGCCGGTGTTGCGGCTCACGGTGCGCTGTCGCTCATTCAGAGGAAGAAGCGAGATGAGGAAGAGGCCGCCGAAGGACGGCATAAAGAGACGACCTGCCAGGGAGGGGATAAGTAATGCAGCATGTAGTAGTTGACCCGGTTACCCGTATAGAGGGTCATTTGAGAGTTGAGATGACAGTCGATGAATCGACCGGTCAAGTAAAGGATGCTATTTCCTCAGGTACTGCCTGGAGAGGTCTCGAGCTTATCATGCATGGCCGTGATCCCCGTGATGCCTGGGCTTATATTCAGAGAATCTGCGGCGTCTGCACTACGGCTCATGCTCTGGCAGCTCTGCGGGCTGTTGAGGATGCCCTGAGCATCAAGATTCCGAAAAATGCAAACTACATTAGAAATATCATGGCAGCCGCTTTGACGGTTCAGGACCATATCGTTCATTTTTATCATTTGCAGGCTCTGGACTGGGTCAGCCCGGTAGCAGCTCTTTCCGCTGATCCGGCAGCCACCGCCAGACTGGCAGCTTCTCTGGCTGAGACCTACAAGGTTCCCAATGCTTCTGTAGGCTCCGTATATTCTTCTACCCCGAAGGATTTCCCGGCGGCTACCCCTGATTATTTCCGCACCGTACAAAAGAAACTGAAGTCGGTAGTCGACAGCGGTCAGCTGGGTGTGTTCTCCGCTCAGTGGTGGGATCATCCGGATTACAAGCTGCTGCCGGCAGAAGTACATCTTTTGGCAGTCTGCCATTATCTGGAGATGCTTGACAGACAGCGCGAGCTGGTAACTCCTCATGTTATTTTCGGCGGTAAGAACCCCCATCCGCATTATGTAATGGGCGGTATGCCGTGCTCCATATCTCTCCGTGACGGCAATGCTCCGATAAATGCTGCCCGTCTGGCTGAAGTTGAGAAGGCTATTGACCTTGGTCGCAACCTTGTAGCGAAGTACTATCTGCCGGATGCTCTGGCTATGGCTTCCACCTATGTGAAGGCCGGCTACCTTGATGGCGGCGGTCTCTCCGGCGAGCGCGTACTTGGCTTTGGCGCGTATCCGGAGGATACTTTCCTTAACACTAAGGAAGGAGACTTCTTTAAGAATCTGCTGGTACGCACTGACGGTGTCGTTGAAAACTTCGCTCGCGGTGCTCAGATTGCCGAGGTTCACAGAATCACGGCAAAAGACCTGTCTGATCCCAAGGTGTTTGGCGAGAGCGTTGGCCATGCCTGGTTCCAGTATCACGGGGCAGAAGAACTTCATCCTTGGGAAGGTCAGACCAATCCGGACTTCACCGGTCCGAAGGATGGCAAGGACACCGACTGGCGTGCCCTCAACGAACAGGGCAAGTACTCTTGGGTCAAGACTCCGAAATGGAAGGGTAAGCTCTGCGAGGTAGGCCCGCTGGCTCGCTATATTATCGTATACACAAAGGCTCGTCAGCAGCTGCTGGCTGATATGACCTGGGCTGAGAAGATGATGGTGGATCAGGTAGACTATGTATCCTCTGTCCTCGGCAAGAAGCCGGAGGAATGGATGCCTACTATGGTCGGCCGCACTGTGACCCGTGCGCTTGATGCTCAGCTCAGCGCCGAGATTGCAAAGCATTTCTTTGATACACTCATTGCCAATGTCCGTACCGGTGATACTCAGGTAGCGAACATGGAGCGCTGGGATCCGGCTACTTGGCCGAAGAAGACCTGCGGTGTCGGTCTCTACGAGGCTCCCCGCGGTGCGCTCAGTCACTGGGTCACCATTGACGGCGGCAAGATTGACAACTATCAGTGCATCGTACCGACTACCTGGAACGCCTGCCCCCGTGATGATCAGGCCGGCTTCGGTGCTTATGAGCAGGCAATGATGCAGACGAAGGTGAAGAACACTCGTCAGCCGCTGGAAATTCTGAAGGTAGTTCGCTCCTTTGACCCGTGCATGGCCTGCGCGACCCATCTTTACAATCCCCAGGGAGAGGAGCTTCGCATAGTGACTACCGATCCGTATCGCGGGTCGAAAGTAGAGGAGGCGGACGGCAATGGAAGAAAATAACGGCCAGGTCGTTCATCGCCGCATATACTACCTGTTCAGTCCCTTTCTGAGAGTTTTCCACTGGGTAATGGTTGACTGCATCTGCGTGCTGTTCGTTACCGGTATCCTCATTGCAAAGCCGCTGCAGATAATGAATTTCGAGCCGTCGGCAACATACCTGCTGATGAATGTGGTTCGCGATCTGCATTTTCTGGCCGCCTTTGTCCTCTGTGCGTCCTTTGTCTTTAAAGTTTACGGCTTTATTATCAACAAAGGTGACCGCCTGTTCCCGCATTTCTGGGAAGGTCATTTCTACGCGGAGACCGTTGATGTAGCACTTCACTATATGCTGCTGAAGAAGTCCCATAAATCTTATCTGCGCAATCCGTTGGCGCGTATGTCTTACGCTTTCCTGTATGTGCTGGTGGCCATTGAAGTGCTGACCGGCTTTGCCCTGTATCTCATGGTAAACCCAGACAGCGTATGGGCCTTTGGCTTTGGCTGGGTAAATACCGTATTGGGAAGCGAATTCATGACTCATCTTGTACATCACTATGTTGCCTGGTCCATCATCCTCTTTGCTTCCGGCCATCTCTACATGGTTACCCGTGCAGAGTTTATGGAAGGCGAGAGCGAGGTATCCAGTATGTTCTCCGGCAGCAAGGTACTGGCTCATGTACCTACTGATGTAAAAGAGATAATGTAAAAGGAGAAAAATATATGTGTGCAACCTGTGGGTGTGGCAATCACGAACATCATCACGACCATGACCATGAGATTCCGACCGGAAGCAGTCATCTGCATCTTCGGGCGGCAGGTATAACGGCAGAGCAGACGGAGGAGGTTCGTCGTGACCTCTACGGTCTGCCGGGTATACTTGAGGTTCATACGCATGATGACAGTGAGGTAATCGGCATCAGCTATCAGAACGGCGTTACCGGTCTCACTGATATTGTAAAGACCTTCGAAAACTACGGTCTGAAGGTTACTATCTGACATAATCGAATCGGGGATGGGCGGCTGTCTGTCCCCGATTTTTTCGAGGTGAATCGCAGTGCATGAAGGAGCCATCGCCGAAGGAATACTATCCATCGCCCTTGACTATCTCAGACAGAATAAAGGAACCATCATTGGTGAGGTGGGGCTGAAGCTGGGAGAGCTGTCAGGTGTAGAGGAATATGCCCTGCAGACGGCGTGGACGGTGGTGACGCGAGGGACAGCGGCGGAGAATGCTGTGCTTGTAATCAACCGGGTGCCGCTGGTGGGTCAGTGCCGCAACTGCAATAAGAATATTCCTATCGGTAAGGACATCCGCGAAGCCGCCGGAATGTCGGAGATAGAATACGGCCCCCGACTCGTGCCGTACAGCTTTATCTGTCCGGACTGCGGGAACCCGCTGGAAGTCGTCAGCGGCAGAGAGCTGCAGGTCGATTATCTTGATATGGATTAGGAATGACTGGAGAAAGAAATGAGAATAGAAGTAAAAAGTGATATCCTAGGCGAAAACAATCGGGTAGCTGCTCAACTGGCAGAATTCTTCCGTAGCAAAGGAATATTCGTCCTCAATATAATCGGCTCTCCCGGTGCCGGAAAGACTACTTTACTGGAGCAGGTCTTTAGGGAGCTTGACGGCAGTCTGAAGGTTGCCGTAATCGAGGGAGATTTGTTCACTGAGAAGGATGCTGCCCGCATAGAAGCGATGGGCGTCTCGGTAATCCAGCTGAATACTCAGGGCGGCTGCCATCTGGATGCCCCAATGATCGAGCGCGGCTGGGCTGAGCTGACGAAGGATGAGAGTAAGCCTCTGCCGGAACTGCTCATCATTGAAAATGTCGGTAATCTTGTCTGCCCGGCGGAATTCAATCTCGGCGAGGACATGAAGCTGGTAATTCTGTCGGTGGCCGAGGGCGCTGACAAGCCTCTTAAGTATCCCCTCATTTTCAAGGAGGCCGGAGCCGTACTATTCAGCAAGATGGATTTGATGCCCTATGTTGACTTCGACTACAACGGCGCAGTGAACGATGTGAATATGCTTCATCCCGGTGTGAAGCTTTTCCCGCTGTCGGCAAAGACAGGAGAGGGAATGGATGAGTTCTGCTGCTGGCTGAAAGAGCGGGCAGCAGCGAAGAAAAGTGGGGTCGCTTGTGACAATGAATGATAACGCTGTGGATATGCCGGAGCTGGCTCTTGGCACGAAAGTACTTCGCGAGGAGTATGTGAACGGCGCTGCCCGCCCGGTAGTAGTGCTGGGCATCGGTAATATACTTCTCAGCGATGAAGGCTTCGGTGTAAGGGTCGTTGAATATCTCTCGGAGCAGGGAGGACTGCCGGATAATGTGGAGCTGGTGGACGGAGGCACTCTCGGACCGGAGCTGCTTCGCTTTGTCACCGGTGCCGGCAAGCTCATCATCGTGGATGCGGTGAAGGGTGCCGAGGATGATGAGCCGGGCAAGGTGTACCGCTTTGTAGGCGATGATGTCAATGAGCATTTTTCTCAGAGGCTGATGGCGCACGAGCTAGGTATCACTGACCTGTTGACCCTGATGCGGATTACCGGACAGTCTGCTCCGGAGATAGAGGTGCTGGGCGCTGTGCCTTTCGATTTGTCTCCGTCGCTATCAATGACGGAGAAGATGGCTGAGCTGGTGCCGACGATAGCCGAGCAGGTAAGAAAAGACGCGGTTATGTAGTGAAAGCGCGGATGAAAGTATACATCTTTCATCTGCGCTTTTTTTCGTGAAAATCTTTTCTTTTCATGGTATAATCAATAAATCAAAATAGGATTACTGCAGGCAAAAGGGAAGATGCCTGCCGCAGAAAGGACGATAAAAATGTTTGTATATGAACGCATGACAAAGAACCCGCTGACGGTGACCAGAGATGCCGGCATTGATGAAGCAATGAATATTATGAAGCGCAACCACATCCGTCACATTCCTGTGGCAGAAAAGGGGCACCTCTACGGCTTTGTTGACGAAAGCGATTTGCAGAAGGCAAGTCCTTCCTCCGCCTCTCTTTTGTCCCGCAACGAGCTTATCACTCTGCTGGCCAAGATAAAGGTTCGCGATGTAATGCCTCGTACACTCATTTCCATCACTCAGAACGCTACGATTGAGGAAGCAGCACTTCTCTTCAAGCAGTCCAAGCGCAGCGGCCTGCCGGTCGTCGATGATGCCGGTATTGTCGTAGGCGTTATCACCGAGACAGATGTATTCGCTTCCTTCATTGAGATAATGGGTCTTGAGAAAGGAACCACCCGCCTTACTGCGGTTATAGACAACCGTCCCGGTACGATTGCTGAAATTTGCGGCATTTTCGCAGAGAACGGAATCAACATCGAGAACCTTGTTACCGTTCCGCAGCCGGATGACAAGCTGCAGCTCATCATCCGCGGCGACTTCCCGGCCGAGAGCATCACCGGCAAGCTGGAGGAAAAGGGAATCAAAGTAATCCACAGCGTTCGTATAGGTGACTGACAAATGAAGAAACTAGGTTATCTCGGCCCTCGCGGTACTCATAGCGAGGAGGCGGCGCTCTATCTGGAGAACCTGACTGCCGAGGGAGAGAAGGCTGAGCTCGTACCATACCCGGAAATTGCGGATGTCTTTGAGGCTGTGCGCTTGGGGGCAGTGGACAGAGCTCTGGTGCCGGCGGAGAACTCGCTGGAAGGCCCGATAAATATCACTCTGGATATTCTCGCCCGCACCGATTCCATCGGTATATCGAGAGAGTTCATTTGGCCGGTTCGGAACAACCTGCTGGCAAAGTGTGAGCCGAAGAATATAAAGACGATACATTCCCATGGACAGCCCTTCAGCCAGTGCCGTCAGTATCTCCGCACCAGATTTTCCTGGGCGAAGCTCATCGAGGAGACGTCTACAGCCAGAGCGGCTGAGATGGTCTCTCAGAGCGACCCGGCAGACGGAATGGCCGCTATCGGCACCCGCCGGGCAGCGGAAATATATGGACTGAATATCATCGCCGAGGACATTCAGGACAACAGCGAGAACTGCACCCGTTTCTATGAGATATACAGCAAGGAACGGTGTCTGCCGGAGGATACTCCGACTGCACCGCGTCAGGGGCAGGCTCTGCTGGTCTGCCAGATAGACGGCAGCAAGGCAGGAAGTCTGCTGGGCGTGCTGCAGGATTTCGCCAAATTCGGTGTCAATCTGACCCGCATTGAATCCCGACCGGCAAGAACCTATCTGGGTGCCTATATATTCTTCTTCGATTTGGAGATAGATGATAATATCGAGGCAGTTCGTCAGGCGGTAGAGGCAGTCCGCTCACGGAGTATCTGGCTGCGCTATCCCGGCGAATTCCCCATGATAAAGGCCGAGCGATAACAGAACATTGATTAAAAGTCTCCGAATACTGTCATATCAAGATTTTGACGATAATCGGAGATTTTTTTGAAACTTTTTCAAAAAAGGTGTTGACAAAGTTCTCCCGAATTGGTATTATATGCAAGCTGACTCACGCAAGAGAGTCAAGCGAACGGCTCGAAAGAGCCGCGGTGTTCTCTGAAAACTGAACAATGCAGCAAACATGAATCACTTTTTCACAC
>JAZLHS010000201.1:0-4937 GCA_045616885.1 Selenomonadaceae bacterium
AAAAAATCTTCTTTCAATTTGAGCCAAAAATATCGTTTTGCCATCTGCTCACCCCTCTTCCAGATTGGCTCTCGTCAGGTTATAGACTTTGCCGACCTTAACGGTCAGCGGTACCGGCTGGACATGGTATTTGTTTCTGAATACCATGTTTTCTTTTGTGTGCATTTCGGTATGATGTTCCCTGCATAGAGGCATGACCAGCATCCCGATTTGATACACCTGCCTCCGGTTTCGTCGCCCTATAGCGTCGTAGTGGTGTAGGTCTGCTGGCTTGCCACATACACAGCATTTCTTTCCCATCAGGCAAGCATACATATACCGTTCCATATCTTCACACAGGCTTTGAAGTGGCTCGTCGCAGGCAATGCCTTGATTTAGGCAGAAGTCTATGAGAAAACTTATAAACTCGCTCGCCGTTTCTTTACTGCAATTCGCAAGGCTGAAAATGCGCCTGACCTTTCCTGTGTATGCAGTAAATTCCAGTTTAAGCATTTCTTTCAGGGTTTCGTCTGATGTATACCCGGTGTCGGTGCTTATGTACCGCAGGAGTTTATAGATTTTCCGCCGTTGTGCTGCGCTTATATGCTCGCCGTTATCAACTTCGACTAAGATTTCCCCTTTTATCTCTGTGTACGGTTTACGGACGCGGAGAAATACATTTTCCCCGTCGTCCGCCACCTTTTCAGCGTGCAAAATCATTTTCAGAACGGTGCGTCGCCGTCATCATTGCCCCAGCCGTCATTGTCACCGGCGGGCTGGCTGTCCGACTTTTTACCGCAGAATTCAAAACGCTCTACGATTACCTCGGTAGCTGTCCGCTTCTGCCCCTGCTGGTCGTCGTAGCTTCTGACCGAAAGACGCCCTTCGACCAATATCTGAGAACCTTTAGCCAGGTAGTTCTGCGCCAGCTCTGCGCTCTTTTCCCACGCCACAAGGTTAATAAAGTCGGCGGTCTGCGCTCCGTCCTGCTTCTTTGCCCCCGGTCTGTCAACTGCAAGGCTCATTCGAGCGACTGCGCGTCCTGTCTGCGTGCTTTTCACTTCGGGATTACGGGTCAGGCGACCCATCAAGATAACCTTATTCATTCGTCTGCTCCTTTTTCATCGCTGCTTGAATTAACTGCTCATTGAAGTACCGCAAGAAATCAGCGTCTATTTGTTTCCCCATTTCCGCCGCTTTCTTAGCAATCCACGGGTCAAGGGAGGTCGGTTTTCTTCCGCTTGCCGCCCATGTCACCTCTAATTCCGTGTATGCGGCCATTGCTTCAGCGTTTTCTAGCGGGATAAGGGTATCTGTACCCCCGCCGCCTAAAAATGCGTTGTCGGGCTTGCTAGGTGCGATTATGGCGGTATTTTGTTTGGGCGGCTGAGGCGGCTTTTCTTTTTTTGCTGGCTCCTGCACCCCCATGCTGTATCGAATAGTTCCGTGCCTGTCGGTAATCATAAGGGCGTTAATTTCGTTTCGCTCGTTGTAGCCGACCATTTTG
Source organism: Selenomonadaceae bacterium (assembly GCA_045616885.1). Taxonomy (GTDB): domain Bacteria; phylum Bacillota; class Negativicutes; order Selenomonadales; family Selenomonadaceae; genus RGIG250. The sequence continues at coordinate 1,487 of JAZLHS010000201.1, forward strand.
ACAAAGAACTTCAAGCCCTTTTTTGCCTTTGCTCGGTTTCCCTCCATGGTGTACTCGTCAGGGTTCAGCGGGATTAAGATGCTCGGAGCCGTATAAAGCTCCCTACCGCAGCCCCAATTAGTACAAGCCCGCTTAAAAGCGTCACTAGCCTGCCCCTTTTCGGCTTCGGTGTTTGACTCAGTGCCGACATCGCTTTTAGCGACCCAGCAGGATTTTTCGGCGTCCCAAACTTCGACGGTACAATACAGGCGACCGCCGATAATCTCATGCTTGCGCTGCCAGTTCATGGCTCCGAACACTTCATCGAACATTCGCATGTCAGCGCGGGCGTCTTTATACAGCAGGACGACCGCCTTTGCCTTCTGATTAAAGACCATCGTCGATTGAATTCGAGCCTGTATATAGTCTGCTGTCAGCAGCGGAAATTTTACTTCCATGCCGTCACCCCTTTATCAGCGCATACGGATTTCTCCCGATGCGTGCGCCCGGTATCTCTACGCCGTTTTTCAGGTCTTCCAGCATTGCTGTTTTGCTGAGTCCCTGATAAGACCATTTCTGATATTTTTCCGGCAACGCCATTTCGGCTTCCTTGTTGCCCTCTAAGTCAAAAATAGCGGTCTCTTTTCCTGCGGCAATGGTAACGGCGATTTCGGGATATTTCCGCTTGCCGCCCTCGCCCATTACTTCAACCAGCAATTTTTTCAGACGGTCACGCTGATTGCCCACCGCCCTGCGCCGGTCACGGACGCTCTTTTCGTGGTCTTCCAAATCCTTGTAGTCGTAATCCAGCTGCTTTGCCCACATAGCGACATTCTTAATCCATGTGTCACGGTCAATTTCAAGGCTTTTCAGTCGCTCAATGTCGATTACTTCCCCGGTCTCAGTGTTGACGGCGTTTTCGCCATCCGGCAGGATGACGCAAGCCTGAATTTCGGCGAGAATTTCAAAAATCTTCATGTTGTATGCCTCTTAATATTGTGATATCATAGGTTATGAAAATGCTTTTGCTCGAAGCATGTTCTTTAACCTACGCCCTCGGCTTTTTGCCGAGGGTTTTCCTGTTTTAAAAAGGGCTGTAGTTATTCTCTCCGCTGGCTTTTATCTCTGCTTCTGCCTTGCCGTTGAAATCGTGATAAGTCAGCTGCAACCAGCCATCAATATGAAAGGTCTTGAATGCGTCATCACCCTGCGGCTCAAAAGTGCGACGAATAACGGAGTAGGCTTCGGCGTCGACAACCTTCGCCTCTGTCACACCGCCAAGACCGTAATCAAGGTCAATACTGGAAATGCCCAGCATTTTCATTTCGTCTTTTATCTGCTGGAGCCGGGTCATAAAATCCGTATAGTTTTTAATCATCTTTGTCCTCCTCAGTCGCTAATACCGACCAACATTGCTATAACCATGGCACATTTCAATGCTATATAGCCGTAGTCAATTATCTTTCCCATAAAACGCCGGGCGGCTTCTTCCTGCCGGGCGTTTCTTATTGCTATTCGTTCTTCAAGCGTCACTTCTATCCCCCCTTTTAGGTCTGCCATCATCAGCACCGGGCGACTACCCCCGATGGACGGCGGCTTGCGGGCGCCACCGTTTCGGCTATTAAGAAGTTTTGGAGGACTTCTCGGTGTAATACCTCTCGGTTAAATACCGGCGAGATATGCGACCTGACTCAGTTAGATAACCTTTCGCCTCTAGTTCTGCATTCAGCTTTCTAATCAGCCGGTAGCAGTACGGAGCCGAACGGCCGAGGTAAATCATGACCTCTTTTACATCCATCATCTGTGCTCTAAGCGATTTCATACCGCCGCCCCCCTGAGGTAATCATCAAGGGCGGTTTTTAGCTTGCCATTTATTAATGATTTAAGCCCCGGCGTCATCATCACCCACGGCGTCCCTTTGAGGTCATGCACCATCACCGGCGGGATAGCGTGGCAGGTGCCAAGAAACACCTGCTGTCCTTTGCGGAAATAGAAGAAGTTGGAGCCTTCAATTAGGTACTTGCTGTCAACCTTGCTTATCATGATTTGTTCCTCCGTTTGGATTTGGGCTTTTCTGCCCCGCTGTTGTATAATTACCTCTTAAAAGGAGGTGATAACCCTCCGCCCCTGACACCAATAGAAGAAAGTCTGAAAAACTGGTAGGCTCTGTCCACAGGCGGCCAAGTCTAATTTTTCCTTCATTGGTTACGCCAAAAGCAATCCAGTTATTCGAGCGAAGCAAGGTCTTTATTTCATCTAGGTTGTCGCAGTCCCTTACTTCTTTAATTCTGCGGTAAACCTCAATTTTGTCTAAAAGCTCTGCCCTGCCCGGCAGGGCTTTTTCGTTTTCTATGAGCGTTTCACTTGCCATCGTCCTCATCCTCCATCTCAATCCCCATGAAGTCGCAGGCTTCCTCGAAAGTAGCCATTCCTACTATTTTGGCGGCCTCTTCCAGTTGTTCCCGTGCAAGTGCTCCAACAGCGATGGTTTCGTGAAACGCCAGCAGACTGTGACAGGTTGTATTGTTGTATACATACACCTGATAATGAATTTCCCCTATGCTTGTCACCCTGCGGAACAATACATAGTCACCGTTGCTGTTGCCTGCCTGTTTAATAGTCATCTTTGTTTCCTCCTTTTGGAATTGGCGGTGTGTTCCGCCCGCTTAAAATACAATCAATTACGATTTACGCGTAATTTTTTAGTAAAAAAAATGTCTTCAATCTTTACCCCGTAAAGTCTAGCCATCGCCTGCGCTTTTGCCACTGGTACATCATGACTTCCAATTTCATATCTTGATATTGTATTTCTATTTACATTCAGGATTTTTGACACTTGTTCTTGTGTATAGCCCGCGTTAACACGAGCGGCTTTTAATGTCCATTTCATTCTTATACCTCCTTTGTGTATATAATAACGATTTACGCGTAATTTGTCAATACCTTTTGCCACTTTTTTGTAGCTTAAATACTAATTCTTTGTGAATTGTGCTACAATTCTATTACAAAATGCACAATGGAGGTCATCAATATGAGCAACAAACCCGGACGCATTTTCGCTGTTAATCTGCAAAAACTCCTTGATAAAAAAGGCGTTACTCGAGCAGACCTCGCGGCGGCTACTGGTATTCCCTACACGACATTAGCAAGTTGGGCTTCAAAATATAGATACCCACGGCAAGAAGGCCTTGAGAAAATAGCAAACTATTTCGGTGTCTCAATTGCGGCATTGGTAAGTGAAACGCCGCAGGATGAAACATCAACCAGCTTTATCCGTACCCTGTTCCACGATGACCCGGAAATTCTCGACCTGCTGAACAAGGCGGCTGTCAATATAGACGGTCTGCCGTATGGGTCGGAAGTTCCCGAGCATATAAAGTCATTATTAAGAAATGCGCTGCTGCTGGCGGCGGAGGAGGTGGAGCGAATAAAAGCCAGTAAATAGCGTGCCGAGGTTCTATCGTCACAGCGA